>CAIUKQ010000364.1 GCA_903899705.1 uncultured beta proteobacterium | reverse complement strand
CGAAGCACGCCGCGCCATGTCGCCCCTGCCAACGCTGGCGGAAAACCGGCGCGGCGATGATGTGCGCGAAGCGCAGAGGCGCATACAGGAACTGGAATCGCAGCAACGCCAACTGCTGACCCGGGTGTCTCCCAAAGCCGCACCTGTTCCTTCCGTCGTGGCGCCGGCGCCGGTTGAGTCGCAAAAGGAGGCCAGCGGCGTGGAACTGCGTGCCAGTTCCCTTGCGATGGTGCGATCCCTCGAAGCACAGGTTTCCCGACAGATCGACGAATACAATAAGCGCCCGAAGGAGACCTTCGTCGGTGCGCGCGCCTCCGAATTCCGGTTTGCGCAATATGTCGAGGACTGGCGGCTGAAGATTGAACGCATCGGCAACCTGAATTATCCGGACGCGGCCCGCGGACGCGTCTATGGTTCCCTGCGCATGTCGGTCTGGATCAATGCCGATGGCACCCTGTATCGCCTTGAATTGGATAGATCCTCGGGTCAGCCCGTTCTGGATCAGGCGGCGGAAAAAATCGTGAAAATGGGTGCGCCCTATGCCAGGTTTCCGGACAATATCCGACGCGATACTGACATACTGGTGATCACGCGAACCTGGCATTTCGCGCAGGGCGACCGGGTCTTTTCGGATTGAGCGACAAGCGCCGTGGCCGGTCCGCCTTGGGGCGGGTCGGGTTGCAATTTGCCCTGGATTGGTTCAGGGCATGACGGATCGCTACGCGGTCATTGGAAATCCCGTGGCGCACAGCCGTTCGCCGGAGGTTCACGCCGCGTTCGCGCGCGAGACCGGTCAGGACCTCGAGTACCTTCGCGTGCTTGCAGAGCGAAATGGATTTGCCCGCTCGGTGGAAGCCTTTCGCCGCGATGGAGGTTGCGGTGCCAATGTAACCGTGCCGTTCAAGGAAGAAGCGCATCAATTGGCCGATACCTTGTCGGATCGGGCGCGCTCGGCGGGAGCAGTCAATACCCTGAGCTTTGGGCAGGATGGAATCCATGGTGACAATACCGACGGCATCGGCCTTGTGCGCGATCTGACTGCGCGTCTGGGTTTCGATCTTGCAAGAAGGGATGTCCTGCTGCTGGGGGCGGGGGGTGCGGCGCGTGGCGCATTGCAGGCCCTCCTCGGACAAAAGCCCGCGACGCTGATCATTGCGAACCGCACGGTGGCGCGCGCGACGGATCTGGTTTCAAAATTTGGGGATGCGACGAATACAAGACTTGCATCCGCCGGGTTCCCGTCGCTCGCGGGCAGGCGTTTCAATCTCGTCATCAACGCGACTGCGGCGAGCCTTGCGGGAGAGGCGTTGTCGCTCCCGGATGACCTGTTTGCCGCGGACGCTCTTGCCTACGACATGATGTATGGCCGAGCAGACACGCCGTTCATGGCGTTTGCCCGTGCAAGGGGGGCCATGGTTTCCGATGGATTGGGGATGTTGGTCGAGCAGGCCGCGGAATCATTTTTTGTGTGGCGGGGCATTCGACCTGCCGCCGGCCCGGTTCTCGAAGCCCTGCGCCGGGCGCTGTGATGAACACGGAGCTTGGGCGCATTGGGCGTTGGACGGCCTGGCTGCTGCTGGGCATGATCACGTTGTTTGCCGCCGTGCAAATGTGGTTCCTTGCCCATATCCTCTATTGGAGAACGCACAATCCTTCGACCACCAGTTTCATTGACGCGCGCAGTGACGCACAACGGGCGAAAAATCCCAACGCAAAGATTTCCTACATCTGGGTCGATTACGCCGCCATCTCGGTGAACCTGAAGCGCGCGATCATCGCCGCGGAAGACGACAAGTTCATTGATCACGAGGGTTTCGATTGGGATGGCATCCAGAGGGCGATGGAGAAGAACCAGAGGAAAGGCGCGGTTGTCGCCGGGGGGTCGACCATCAGCCAGCAACTTGCCAAGAACCTGTTTCTCTCGGGGCAACGGACCTGGATGCGCAAGGGCGAGGAGGCCCTGATCACTGCCATGCTCGAAGTCTCGATGGACAAGCGGCGTATCTTCGAGATTTACATGAACGTGGTGGAATGGGGCGAGGGCGTGTTCGGAGCAGAGGCCGCGGCGCGGCATTATTTCGGCATTCCGGCATCCAGGCTCAGTCCTGAACAGGGCGCCCGGCTGGCAGCCATGCTTCCCCGACCGAGATTCTTTCAGCGCAATCCCGGCTCCAATTATCTTGCCGACTATTCGGAAACCATCCTGTCGCGCATGCCCAGGGCTCGGATTCCGTGAGGGTGTCGGCGCTACCAGGCAATTGAATAAAAACAGTAAGTTGGTGACTCACGGCAATCGCGGAACAACGATCTGGGTGGGCGGCAAACAGACTCAAAGATTCGCAAGCCGCGTCAGGGCCAGATCCAGTGTCTCTTCCCGCTTGGCAAAACAGAACCGCACCACTTTTCGGTCGAGCGGCCTCGTGTAAAAGGCCGACAGCGGAATGGCAGCCACGCCATGGTCAACAGTCAGGCGCCGCGCGAATTGTTCTTCGGTCTCGTCGCTGATTTCTGAATAGTCAACCACTTGAAAGAAGGTTCCGGCGCAGGGCAGCATCTTGAACCGCGAGCCGGCAAGGCCGGCCCGGAAATGATCACGCTTTGCCTGGTAGAACGCAGGCAGTGTCTCGTAGGGCGTCGGATCTGCAAGGTAGCTGGCGATGCCATGTTGAATGGCGGATGAAACGGCGAACACCATGAACTGGTGCACTTTGCGCAACTCTTCGGTCAGTTCCCTGGGTGCGCAGCAATAGCCAATTTTCCAGCCGGTGGCGTGAAAGGTTTTCCCGAATGAGGAAATGACAAAGGCGCGCTCGGCCAGCGCAGGTCGCCGTGAAAGGCTCTGATGAGCAAGGCCGTCGAAAATGATGTGCTCATAGACTTCATCGGCGAGCAGCAGAACGCCGGTGCCCTTCACAATTGATTCGAGCATGTCCAGATCCGCTGCCGAGAAGACCGCACCGCTCGGGTTGTGCGGCGAGTTGAGCAGGATCAGGCGCGAGCGGGGCGTCATTGCGGCGCGAACCTTGTCCCAGGGCACGGCGTAATCGCCGGGATCCAGTTGAACAAGCACCGGGACGCCGCCGGCCAGGCGAACGCCCGGGATATAGCTGTCGTAACACGGCTCAAGCGCAATCACCTCGTCGCCCGGGTGTACACAGGCAAGGATGGCAGCCATGATGGCCTGAGTGGCGCCGGCGGTAACGGTGATTTCGCGCTCTGGATGGTATTGGTGCCCATACAGCCTCTGGGTTTTCTCCGCGATCGCTTCGCGCAGCGCGGTGACGCCGGGCATCAGGGCATATTGATTGTGTCCGGCCCTCATGGCCTCGGAGACCAGAGCCTGCAGGCGAGGGTCGCAATCAAAATCAGGGAAACCCTGGCCGAGGTTGACAGCGCCATGCTGCACGGCAAGTTGTGACATCACCGTGAAAATGGTCGTGCCCACTTCGGGCAGCTTGGATTGAAGACTGGGGACAGTCATGATGGCTTGCCTGTTGCGTGGAGGTGAGTGACCGAGTCGGAGACCGGGATTGTGCATCAGCTCCGGATGGCTCGCGGCCCACTGTTACGGGGATATTTCGCTTTCGAACTGGCAATCCCCGAGGTTAGAATCGCCGCAGCCCCGCTGCGCCTAGGTGCCATCGAAAATCAAGGCGTCCGCTTCGTGGCGAAGAACCCGGACTTGATGACGCGCGATGGTTGATACGCTCACGCCCAAGAAGGAACTCGAGGACTTGCAGGAGGACCTGCATGAAGTCCAGGAGTTGCTTCGCCGCCAGCATCTGGTGGACAACCTCACGCACCGCCAGGACCAGCCGCGGCAGGAGCTCGTGGAGTCGCTCTCCCACAAGCAAAGCGAGGCGGTGCTGCGGGCCAAGCTCGATCGCATGCACCCGGCCGATATCGCCTATGTGCTCGAGGCGTTGCCTCGTGAGGAGCGCATTACCGTCTGGGACCTCGTCAAGGCGGAGCGTGACGGCGAAATCCTGCTGGAAGTGTCGGATGCGGTTCGCGAAACTCTCATCGACAGCATGGACAACCATGAGCTGGTTGCCGCGGCCGAGCAGCTTGATACGGATGAACTGGCCGACCTCGCACCCGACCTGCCCGAGGAGGTCATCCAGGATGTGTTCCAGGCGCTGCCCGTCGAGGAACGCGAGCAGCTGCGCGCGGCCATGTCCTACCCTGATGACGCCGTCGGCGCACTCATGGATTTCGAGGTGGTCACCGTCCGCGATGACGTCAATCTGGAAACCGTCACCCGCTATCTACGCCGCTTCGACGAGCTGCCCGACCACACCGATCAGATATTCGTGGTCGATCGTGACGAAAACCTGAAAGGTGTGTTGCCTTTGGCGCGCCTGATCGTCGGCGATCTGGACAAGAATATCGCGGAAGTCATGATCACCGACACGGTGACCCTGTATCCGGATGACAACGCCCGCGAGGCATCGCAGGCTTTCGAGCGTTATGACCTGGTCTCGGCCGCCGTGGTCGACGAAGCCGGCAAACTCGTCGGCCGCGTGACGGTTGACCGCGTGGTCGATTACATCCGCAGCAAAAGCGAATCGGAACTGCTCACGGCGCGCGGCCTGCGAGAGGAGGAGGATATTTTCGCCTCGGTGTGGGCGAGTGTGCGCAACCGTTGGGCCTGGCTGGCGGTCAATCTGGTGACGGCGTTCATCGCCTCCCGTGTGATCGGCTCGTTTGAAAACTCGATCGAAAAGCTGGTGGCGCTGGCGGCACTCATGCCCATCGTGGCAGGCGTGGGTGGCAATGCCGGCAACCAGACCATCACCATGATCGTGCGCGCCTTTGCCCTGGGTCAGATACAAATCGAGCAGGCCAAGCAGCTCTACAAGAAGGAACTGGCCGTTGCGCTTGCGAATGGCGTGATCTGGGGCAGCATCCTCGGTCTGCTCGCCTGGTGGCTTTACTCAAGCTTTGCACTGGGCATGGTCATGACACTTGCGATGACGCTCAACCTGTTGCTGGCCTCAACCATGGGCGTGTTGATACCGATTGCCATGGTCCGGTTTGGCCGAGATCCCGCGGTGGGGTCCTCCGTTATGATTACGGCGTGCACGGACAGCGGCGGATTCTTTATTTTTCTCGGTCTTGCCACCCTGTTTCTGATTTAGCGATGTACAGTGCAAGGGGCTTTCGCCCTTTGTAACCTTGTGTCTATTCCCGATACCAGAGAAAAAATCCCGTGCTTCAACCTGAAATCAGAATTTCAATAGGAGACAGTCATGCTGGAGGAGTTCAAGAAATTCGCGATGCGGGGCAATGTGGTCGATCTTGCGGTCGGCGTCATTATCGGCGCGGCTTTTGGCAAGATCGTTGATTCGCTGGTCAAGGATGTGATCATGCCGCCCATAGGCCTGATGCTTGGCAAGGTGGATTTCGCGAACCTGTTCCTGGTGATGCGCGAGGGTGCTCAGGCAGGCCCCTATGCAACGGTCGAGGCCGCCGCCAAGGCGGGCGCGGTGACGCTCAACTACGGCATGTTCTTTAATGCATTGATTTCATTCATTATTGTGGCGTGGGCGGTATTTCTGATGATCCAGGCCATGAACCGCTTACAGAAGAAGCAGGATGAGGCCCCGGCCGCAACGCCGGAAGATGTGCTGCTGCTGCGGGAGATTCGCGACTCGCTCAGGAAGTAGGCCGCAATGGCGAGCCGCTTCCTTTGAGGCGGTTACGCGGGACTACTTCACCAAAGCGAATGCCTTGGCGGCGGCCTTGAGCGTTGCATCTATCTCGGATTTTCCGTGGGCCGCTGAAACAAACCCCGCTTCATAGGCCGATGGCGCGAGATACACGCCTTCATCCAGCATGGCGTGAAAGAAACGGTTGAATCGATCCTTGTCGCATTGCATGACCTCGGCAAAGGATGCGGGAGGTGAGGAACGGAAGTAGAGCCCGATCATGCTGCCGATGCTTTGCGCGCAAAACGTCACGCCTTCCCGGGCGGCAAGCTGTGTGAGGCCTTCGGTCAAAGTCTTTGCGGCCGCGGCGATGCCATCAAAGACACCCGGTTTCAACAGGGCGTTGAGCGTTGCCATGCCGGCTGCGAGTGCCACCGGATTTCCCGACAGCGTCCCCGCCTGATAAACCGGACCAAGGGGTGCAATCTTCTCCATGATGTCACGCCTCCCGCCGAACGCGCCCACCGGCATGCCGCCGCCGATCACCTTTCCCAGCGTGGTGAGGTCCGGTGTGATGCCATACTTTGCCTGGGCACCGCCCGGCGCGACGCGAAAGCCGGTCATGACTTCATCAAAAATGAGTACTGCGCCGTGTTTGCTGCACAGCGCCCTTGCTGCCTCGAGAAATCCCGGCCGGGGTGCAACCAGATTCATGTTGCCGGCAACCGGTTCGACAATCACGGCCGCGATGCGGTCGCCCTGCTCCCTGAAACATTGCTCGAGCGCGGCGCTGTCGTTGTAATCGAGCACCAGCGTGTGCTTTGCGGTCTCCGCAGGCACGCCGCCTGACGAGGGTTGACCCAGGGTGAGCGCGCCCGACCCCGCCTTCACCAGCAGGCTATCAGCGTGGCCGTGGTAGCAGCCCTCGAATTTCACAATCAGATCGCGACCCGTGAATCCCCGCGCCAGCCGCAATGCACTCATGGTGGCCTCGGTTCCCGAACTCACCAGGCGAACCATGTCCATGCTGGGCACGCATTGACGCAGGAGTTCCGCCATCTCGACTTCAATTTCGGTGGGCGCGCCAAACGACAGTCCGTCTATGGCCGACAGGGCGACTGCCTCCACCGCAGGGGCGAAGGCGTGGCCCATCACCAGCGGGCCCCATGAGCAGACATAGTCGATGTATTCGCGGTTGTCCGCATCCCATACGCGGGCGCCGGCACCCGCGACGAAGAAACGTGGTGTGCCGCCCACGGCACGAAACGCCCGCACGGGGGAGTTGACACCACCCGGAATGGATTTCAGGGCGCGATCAAACAATTCCTGGTTGCGGCTGTTTTTCATGGGCTGAAAAGATAGGTCGGTGGAGGGTTCGTAACTGATGACGTTTGCGACGCGCGGATCATGGCTCGAACGCCGGGGTGTTGCGGCATTGATGGATGGGCGCGCCCAAAGCCCGTAGATCGAGGCAAACTCGCGCGCCCGTTCCTCAATCTGAGGAGCGTCAAACAAATCACTGACGACCGCAATTGCGTTGGCTCCGGCCGCGAAAACCTTTGGGGCGTTTTCCATCGTGATGCCACCGATCGCAACGACGGGCGCATCGAGTTGCCGCCGGGCCTCGAACAAAAGGTCGAGCGGCGCGCGGTTGGCAGCAGGCTTTGTCGGTGAAACGAACATGGCGCCAAAGGCCACGTGATCGGCGCCCTGCCGCAATGCTTCGCGAGCGAGGGTGAGCCGGTTGTAGCACGACGCGCCCAGCAGGCGCCCGGGGCCAAGGGCCTTGCGGGCCGCCACGATGTCTCCATCGTCCTTGCCCAGGTGCAGACCATCGGCGCCGACTTTCAGGGCGAGTGCCAGATCGTCGTTGACAATGAAGACGGCGCCCGCCGCCTGGCAAAGCGCGAGAAGCGCCTGCGCCTGCTCCAGACGCAGTTGCTTGTCCGTTGATTTGTTGCGGTACTGCACCATGCGCGCGCCACCGGCCAATGCAGCACGAACCTTCGAGATCAACTCTGTCGTGGCGGCATTGTCCGGCGTGATGGCATAAAGACCGCGTACGCGCTCATGAATGCCCGGGTGGGAAGCGTTCATGGGGCCCCGTCATCCGGAGCGTCGATCTTGCGCGCCCAGAAGAACCGGTCGGGCAAGTGCTGGCCCATGCCCGGGCGAAAGCCCGCCGCGAGTGTCTGCCAGGTGTATTCCTGCGCGTCAAAGACGGCCTCCGGGACGGTCAATCCATTGGCCATGGTGGCGGCGATCGCCGATGCCAGGGTGCAACCGGACCCATGGTAGGTGTGCGGGAGGCGCTCCCAGGTGTCGGCGCGAATGACACCCTGGGTTCCATACAGGGTATTGACCACCTGCGAGGTGTTTTCGTGTGTTCCAGTAATGAGAACGAATTCGCAGCCCATCGCCAGAATGCGTTCCGCGCACTGGGCGAGAGTCAGAGAGTTCGCATCCTCGCCCTCGTCGATATCGTCATCGTCGTCGCCCCACAGCGCCGCCAGTCGCCGCGCTTCCTGGCTGTTGGGCGTGAGGATGGTCGTCTGCGGAATCAACAGCTCGATCATGGCCTCGATCATGTCCTCATCGGCCATTTCGTCGCCGCGCCCCGATGCGAGAACCGGGTCAAGCACCAGCGGAATATCCGGGTAATCCGAGACGATGGCGGCGATGGCGGCAATGTTGTCCACGCTGCCCAGGAACCCGATCTTGAACGCGGCCACCGGCATGTCCTCCAGCACCAGCCTCGCCTGGTCGGTGACCCAGTCGGCGTCGAGGGCGTAAATGCCATCGACGCCGGAGGTGTCCTGCACCGTTATCGCCGTGATGACCGACAGGGGATGGCATCCCAGGCCCGCCAGAGTGAGCATGTCGGCCTGAATGCCGGCGCCACCGGTCGGGTCCGTGGCGGCAAAAGCCAACACGATGGGAGGTACTTCGGAAGTTGGCATGAGGGAACAATCGTTGGTTGTCCCGTGCCTTCTCGGCTGACATCGACTCTGGCAACGGGTAATATGCGTTGGCCCATTTTAATCCATCTCAATCTCATGACAGATACAAAAACAGAATTCAAAACATGGATGTGCCTGATTTGCGGCCTCATCTACGATGAGGAATCGGGCCTTCCCGAGGAAGGTATCGCTCCAGGCACCCATTGGGAGGATGTGCCAATGAACTGGACGTGTCCGGAGTGCGGGGCGCGCAAGGAAGATTTCGAAATGGTGGAAATCTAGACATCAAAAACCCGCGGCCGATGGTGCCGAAATGGGTGGAGAGGCAGAGCCATGAATAGAGCGTTGCATAACGTCTTGCTGGCAATCGCCTCGCTGGCAATGGTTGCGGTACTGGGATTCCTTTACCTGAAAACCCAGTCGGTCGACCTTCCCGAACAGAACGAGATTCTGGGCCTGCTGCATGAACTGAAGAACATCGACAGCCGCTGGGATGTCGATGTGCTGCGCGCGCGCGCCGAATTCGGATCGGAGAGCGTGGCTGCCATCGATCGAAAAGCCCAGGCGGGCAAGACCCTCAAGCGCCTCACGGTGGCATCGACGAATGTCAGTAGCGACGCGTTGAACTCGGGCCTGCTGGAACTCGAAAAGGCCATCGATCAGAAAGCGGCGCTGGTTGAGAGGTTCAGAATCGAAAGCGCGGGCGCCAAGGCGGGCCTGCTGGGCCTGCAGCGAAGTGCCGCGGAGCTTGGCGCGCATGCCGCACAATCAAAATCACGTCTGGCGGCGCTTGAAGCAGTGCTGGCTCGGCTGGATCTCGCAGCAACACGATATTACCTGTCCGCCGGGGAGGCGCAACAAAAGTCGGTCGAAGCGGCGCTTGGCGATCTGGAAAAGGCGGCCGCCTCGCTTCCGGATCCGGCGCGGGCCGCAGCCCACCAGGCAAAAGAGGCGGGCCTCGATCTGTTGAAACACAAGCCCGTTGAACTTGAACTGGCAAACAGGGTGGAGGCGCTCAGCTCGGGGCCGCGGCTCGACGCGATGATTTTCGCCTTCGATCGCGAGCTGGAGGACACGCTGGATGAGAAGGAGTTGTACCGCGTCTACCTGATCTGTTATGCGGGCGCGCTTCTGGTTCTGCTGGGTTACCTCGGATTCCAGTTGAGGGCGGCGAACGCCAGCCTCGAGCGGCGCGTGGAGGAGCGCACCCGCGAGTTGAGCGATGCCCTGAAACACCTGAAGGAATCCGAATCGCAGCTCATTCAGTCGGAAAAGATGTCTTCGCTCGGGCAGATGGTTGCCGGTGTCGCACACGAGATCAACACGCCGCTTGCGTATGTCAAGAACAGCCTGGGTACCGTCGCGGACAGGCTCCCCGAGCTTGGCCAGGCGATCGACAACGCCGGTGAATTGCTGACCCTGTTGCAGGCCGGCAGCAACGCGGATCCGGAGAAGCTGTCCCGCCAATTCGGCTTGGTGTCCTCGCAGATCGCGCAAATCCAGAAGCAGCGCGTGGTGGACGAACTGAACGGACTGGTCAAGGATGGTTTGTACGGAACCGGGCAGATGGTTGAAATTGTCGGAAATCTCAAGGATTTCAGCCGTCTTGATCGAAGCAAGGTAACCCGCTTCAATCTGAACAACGGGCTGGAAAGCACGTTGCTTCTGGCCAAGCATCTGCTGAAATCGGTAAGCGTCCGCAAGCAGCTTGACGACATACCCGAGATCATTTGTTCACCCTCGCAGATCAACCAGGTGTTCCTGAACCTGATCACCAACGCGGCGCAGGCCATCGAGGGCACCAAGGGCTCGATCACCCTCACCACGCGGGTTGAGGGCGAAGGTGTTGCCGTCGACGTGGCGGACAACGGCAAGGGCATCCCCGCGGACGTGCTGCCGAAAATATTCGATCCATTCTTCAGCACCAAGGAAATCGGCAAGGGAACCGGTCTGGGCCTGTCGATTTCCTTCAAGATTGTCCAGCAGCACGGCGGAAAGATCACCGTCGATTCAAAACCGGGTGCCGGCACCCGATTCACGGTATGGCTGCCCTTGCAGTCGCCTGAGCAGGCGGAGATCGCCTAGGCGGGCGGCACATGCACCCCGAAAAGATCGGCAAGTACGAAATCCAGGGGGAACTGGGCGAAGGCGGCATGGGTGTCGTCTACAAGGGGTTCGATCGAGCCATTGCGCGAAATGTTGCGATCAAGGCGATCAACAAGGCGTCGGTGGACGCCCAGGAACTGAAATACATACTTGAGCGTTTTCGCGTAGAGGCCCAGGCGGTGGGGCGTCTCGCACACCCCAGGATCGTGCAGATCTATGACTACGGCGAGGACGATGAGACCGCCTACATTGTCATGGAACTGATCAATGGCAAGACGCTGCGGCAGCACCTTGCACAGGAAGCCAGCTACGAGATTCGCGAAATCGGCGAGATCATCGATCAGGTGCTCCAGGGCCTGGGGCATGCGCATTCGGAAGGTGTCATACACCGCGACATCAAGCCGGGCAACATCATGATCAACAGCGATGGCCGCATCAAGATCAGTGATTTCGGCATTGCGCGCATTGATTCCTCGAACCTGACGCAGGTCGGAGAGATCCTGGGTACGCCCTACTACATGGCGCCGGAGCAATTCATCGGCGCCGCAGTCGACCGCCCTGCGGATCTTTATTCGGTGGGGGTCATCGCCTACGAGTTGCTGACCGGACGAAAGCCCTTTGCCGGCAAGAACTATGAGGTGATGCAGCAGGTCTTGAATGAGCTCCCGGCCGACCCTTCGCAACTCAACCCGGCGTTGTCACCGCTCATGGACCGGGTGCTGCAGAAGGCCCTGGCCAAGAAACCCGGGGACCGCTTCCAGAGCGCCCGTGAATTCGCCGAAGCGTTTCGCGAAGCCATTGCCGCGACACTGGCCACGGCCGCAAATGCCACTGTGCCCCCCCCGGCCGCGCCCGATAGCGCGGCACTGCTCAGCGCCGCCCGACTGTTGAGTACAAATTCGATGAAGGCGGCCTCTAGCGCCCCCGCCGCATTTTCAGGCGACAGCGCCATCAGCCTGGATGAGAGCGTGAAGAAGGCTCGGGTGCTCCTGATCGATGACGAGGAGCGTATTCTGACCGCGCTCAAATCACTGTTTCGCGACCGGTACCATGTATTCACCACGACGGATGGCCACAAGGCGCTCGATTTCATCCGCCGGTATCACATGCATGTCATCGTCAGCGACCAGCGGATGCCGGAAATGGTGGGCGTGGAACTGCTGCGCCAGTCAAAGGATATATCGCCCCGGAGCGTGCGCATCCTGCTCACCGGGTATTCCGATCTTGCTGCCATTGTCGGGTCGATCAATGACGGTGAGGTCTACCGTTTCATCAGCAAGCCCTGGGACAACAACGATCTGCAAACCACCATTGCCGAGGCTGTGACCATCGCCCTGGAGCTGGCGGATACCAAGGCGGCGGCGGTTCAGCTGCCGCCGCGGGTGGCGGCCGGCGTGCTGGTTGTCGACAGCGACGAAGAAATCTTTCGCGTTGCGCGCGAACTGGTTGCGAACCAGTGCCCGGTCCTTTATGCGGCGAATCTGGATGCCGCGCTTGAGGCCATCCAGAAGCAGGAAATCGCCGTGGTGATCACGGATGTCGAATCCGGGCAGGAGCAACTGCTCGCGATGCTGAAGATCCTCAAGCAGGAGTACCCGGGCATCCAGACGATCGTCGCGACCAAGGCATCCGATTCGGAATTGGTGATCGAACTCATCAACCAGGCGCAAATATTCCGTTTTTTGAACAAGCCGGTGAATGTCCGGCTGTTGAAAAATCATGTGCTGGCGGCACTGCAGCGCTACCTGACCTACAAGCAGGTACCGAAGCTGACCGAGGCGCACCGCGTTCAGTCTGCCGGTGAGGTGCGGGCATCTTCACTCGGGCGCCGCATACTTGCCGGCATCGGTTCGTTGCGGGGGAAGTGGTTCGGCGGCGGTTAATACGTCATCGTTAATATAGTATGCCCAAACTATGAATATGCGCGGCGACACCAACCCCGAAACCATTTCCAGGGTAAAGCAGGAAATAGACGCCTCTTTTCCGCGCGGGATGGCGGCGCTTGGAGCGACCGCGGCGAGTCGTGCCACCACAGCGTTGCCGGCCGCGGCCTGCGCCAGAATGCTGAACGAATACCGGTCGCGTTACATGCGCGGTCTGGTGAAATTTCTCAAAAATGATGCCGCGGGAGCGAAAGAGATGTATGCCGCGGTGACCGGCGTTGAACTTGCCCAGGGTTGTGAGGCGCAACGCGGATTCTGGTGGGTGGTATTGGCATTTTTCGAGTCGTTGATTCATGGCGCGCTTCCCACGGATGTTGACGCGCGCCCTTTCTGCAATGGTGTTGAACAGCGGATCCGCCGTCTGGCCGAATCGCCTTCGCAGGCGGCCGACCCGCAAAACAGCGAGCAGTTTCTGCGCGATATGCTGTATGCAATAGCCCGTTCCGAACCGGTCAGTGACCGTTTGCGCGGCGTCCAGGATGCCTTCCGTCCCGAAGAAGGAGTCCCCGGCGAAGCGGAAAGGCTTGATCAGACCGGTCTCATGATTGCCAATCCCAATTCGGTGGTCTTCCGGCCTGAATCGTCGGATTCCGGGAGGAGCATGACTCCTTCCACGCCGGACATGTCTGCGGAAGATGATCACCCGGCTGATTTCGTCGAGATTGCCGGCGAGCAGGTCTCGAAAAGCCTTTTCGACCTGTTCCGCGAGGAGGTGCGGGAGCATGTCGCAACGCTGAAGACCGAATTCGAGGTGCTCAAAGGCCATGGCGTGATCACGGACGCCATGCTGCTGGCGGTTCACAGCCTGTCGGGTGTGGCGGGGACCGTGCGTTTCGACAACCTGCGCGATCTTTGTGTCTCCTTTGCCAGAGCCCTGGCACCATTGTCGCGGGCGTCGCTGTCCGGTGATGAAGAAGATCTGATCGAACAGGCAATCGAGGCGACCGAGAAAATGGTTGTCGAGGCACTCGGCCTTGCCGAACCCACGCCCAACCCGGAGCTCATCGACAGACTGGAAGCCGTGGCCGCCGGCGCGGCCCCCGAGGCAACCCCGATAGAACGGGAGCCCGAGGAAGTGATGCTGCCGGAGGAAGAGGCCGCGATAGGTCGCGGCGATGAAGGCGACACCGGCGGTGTGCCGGCGCATTCAGATGCGCGCGAGTCGTATGCAGGCGCGGTCCAGCTTGACGATCAGCCCGCAGGCGGCCGCCCACAGCGCAGGATGAGCGACGACGTCGACAGTGACCTGATGCCGGCGTTTCTCGACGATGCCAATCGGCTGGTGCCCCAGGCAGCCGACGCACTTCAAGCTTGGCGCGCGGACCCCTCCGTGCACGTGCCTGGCGAAAAACTCAACGCAACTCTTCAAAACCTGAAGGGCAGCGCCCGCATGGCAGGCGTGATGTCCGTTGGGGAGCTCTGCCAGCACATGGGAACCCGCGTGGAAGCGGCGCTGGGTTATGCCAGTGCCCCGACCAGCCTGATCGAAGAGTTGCTGACGTCGATGAGCCGGATGGGGGTCCTGTTCGACAGGCTGCAACCGCAGGGTGGTGCGGCGGTCAATGCGGCCCGGCGAGTCGCGCCAACGACCCCCGCGACGGAATCGGCAGTAACTGCGCAGAGTGGTGCGGGCGAAACCAGGCACCCCGCCGAGACAGCGCCGCGTTTGGAAATGTTGCGTGTGCGGGCCGACCTGATCGACCAGCTGGTGGACGGAGCGATCGAATCAGCTGCTGCCCGCAAGGGAGTTCTCGACGCTGCCGACGAACTGCGACTCCTGGCCGGTGAGCTGACGCAGGCCGGCTTGCGGCTGCGCGCGCGGTTGCCGGAGATCGAAACCGTAGATGACATTGTGCAGGCATCACGTGGCGGTGAATCAGCGCCGTCGGCCGTCGGTCATCGAAATACCGAGCCGAATGCGCGCCAACTGGCGGAGTCTGCCGATGACGTGGATGTGGCCAACCGAGAGCTGCAGTCGGTTCTTGAGGATCTTGACCGGGCTCTCTCGCGCCAGTCGGGCGAGGAGGGTGAACTCTGGAACAATCTTCTGCGGCTTCGCATGCTGCCGCTGACCGCCGTTGCGGAACGTCTGCATCGGGTCGTGCGAAGAACCGCGAAGGAACTGGACAAGCGCGCCAATCTGGATATGGTCGGCGGTCAGGTTGAAGTTGACCGGTCAGTGCTTGACCGCATGGTTGCGCCGCTCGAGCAACTGCTGCGCAACGCCATCGAACACGGCATAGAGCCGGCTGAGGTTCGTACCGCGGCAGGAAAACTGCCCATCGGGGAAATCATCATCGAGGCTGCTTTGCAGGGCGATGAAATCCGGGTGACTATTTCCGATGATGGAGCGGGGTTGAATCTCGATGAGGTCCGTGCCCGGGCACAGGCACTGGATCTGATCGCGGGGCAGTCCACGCTTGGGGACGAGCAGATCGCCGCCCTGATCCTCGAACCGGGATTCTCGAGGGACAACGCGGCCGGGGGATTGGGCGGGGTGCGTTCAGTCCTTGCCTCGTTTGGTGGTGTCTTGTCCATGACCGCGACGAATGGTAAAGGCATGCGCTTTGAGTTGCGGATTCCCAGAACGCTGTCCAGGTTGCCAAGGCAACCCGCAGCCGGCCCGGGTCCGCAGGTTGCCGAAGCCGGTGCCGGGTCTGCGCCGATGGTGCTTGTCGTGGATGATTCGTATTCGGTCAGGGTGAACACCACGAAGCTGTTTTCAGCGGCAGGCTACCGCGTGATCGCGGCGCGAGACGGCGTTGAGGCTCTGGAGCGGATGCTCAACGAAGTGCCCGCTGTTCTGGTGCTCGACGCTGACATGCCTCGCATGGATGGCATTGAACTGACACGCAAGATTCGCGCGAATGCGCGACTGGAGGAAATGCCGGTCATCCTGCTTTCCTCGAACCTCTCCGAAGATCGCCAGGTGCTCGCACGCGACATCGGGGTGGATCATTTTCTGGGCAAACCCTGTCACGGCGACGAGTTGCTTCGCCATGTGGCCGGATTCATTGCTGCGGTCCGATCCTCGGAGTAGCGTGCCAGTGAATCACCGGGGATGAGCAAATCGGTATTTTCCTATCCCAGTTATCGCTGGCTGTGGGTGAGCGGGATATTCACGTTCGCCGGCCAGTGGATTCAGATGGCGAGCATGGGATGGGTGGTGTATGAGCTGACCGGCTCCGGTGCCCTGGTCGGCGCAGTGTCCGGTGTTCGCGCAATTCCGATGCTGATCCTTGCGCCCCTGTCCGGTGTGGCGGCAGACCGCCTTGATCGATCTACCCTGCTCAAATGGAGCCAGTGGATGTCCGCGGCGACATCCATGCTTTTCGGAACGGCGCTGGCGCTGCATTTGATCAATATCTGGATCATGTTTGGTTTCGCCATAGTCATGGGTGCCTGCGCGGTGCTGGATCGTCCCGCACGGCAGTCGACGGCCTTTGAACTTGTGCCTCGCGAACTGGCGATGAAGGCCGTGGCGTTAAACACCATCGGGGGAAATGTCGCGCGCGTGATCGCGCCGGCGCTCGCCGGGTTCCTCATTGTGTGGTTCGGCATCGAGGGCAATTTCTTCGTCCAGGGTTCGCTCTACGTCATCTCCGGCCTGCTGGTGATCAAAGTGGTGATGCCGGAGCGTGCAAGGAATGCGACGCATGGTTCCGCCGGAAGTCAGCTGGTCCAGGGCCTGCGCCACGTGGTGCGCGATCGCACCATGCGTCTCCTGTTTATTCTTGGAGCGCTGCCATTTTTCCTGGTGGTGCCCACCATGGGAACCCTGTTTCCCATGTATGCGAAAGACGTTTTTGCCGCCGGACCCAGCGGGCTGGGCCTGATGTATTCCGCAGTGGGCATCGGCGGCATCACCGGTGGATTCGTCGCCGGCTGGCTCTCGCGCTTAGACAGGACAGGCTGGATACAGGTGGGGGCCGTGATGGCCTTCTGCGCTTCGATCGCCGGTCTGGGGTTGTCACCGACCTTTGCCTGGGCGCTGGTGGCATGCGCGCTTTCCGGCATGACCGAGATGATTTACAGCGTCACCAACATGACAATGGTCCAGCTCGCGGCGCCCGAGGAGATGCGCGGACGCATATCGAGCATCCTGCAGGTGTATCCCGCGCTGATTTCTATCGGGGCATTTCTGGTGGGTCCGCTGGCGGATCTCATCGGCCCCCGCGGAACTTCGCTCACGACGGCGGGAATCTGCGCTGTCGTGTTCATGGTGATCATGATGTTTTCGCCGGATATGCGCGGCATGCGCATGAGCAAGTACACCAGCCGGGGCGCAACGGTCATCGCGCGCCATTGATTGGTGTCACAATGCCGGCCCGGGCGAGGTGTCTGGCGCCGTTTTTCCGCCCTGCGCAAAGGCGGTTCCCCGTCACTGCAATGTCCGAATCCCCGTTTTCGCACAAAAATTTTCTCTGCCTGTGGTCCAGTTCACTGTGCGCCTATGGCGCAATGTGGATACAGGCGGCGACCCTGTCGTGGCTTGCCTACGACATCACGGGCTCATCGACCATGGTCGGCGCCATTCTTGCGGTGCGCGTGATTCCGCTCCTGTCGCTCGCGCCGCTGTCTGGCGTCGCAGCGGACCGCTATGATCGCCGTCGGCTGCTGCAGTCGGCCCAGTGGCTTTCGGCCGGATCGGTGTTCGTGTTCGGCGTGCTGCTGGCGTTCGGACTGGTGCAGACCTGGATGCTGTTTGCCTTCACCATCATCCTGGGCGCGGGCAATGTGATCGACCGCCCGTCACGGCATTCCACGGTTTTCGATGTGGTGCCCCGGGAGATCGTGCCCAAGGCGGTGGCCTACAACGTCATGGGGAACTCCTCCATGCGCGTGTTGGGCCCTGCCATCGCCGGCTTTCTGATTGCAGCCATCGGTGCCGCAGGCAACTTCTTCATCCAGGGCGCCCTGTATCTGGCTTCCGGATTGCTCGCCTATCTGGTGATTTTTCCGCCAAAAAAGCCAAAAGAAACAACGATTTCTGCCTGGGGCGAATTGATGGAAGGCTTTCGCTATGTGGCCCGGGATCGCACCACGCGGATGCTCATGAGCATCACCGCAATCCAGTATTTTCTTCTCGTCCCGGTTTTCAACACGCTGTTTCCTGTCTATGCGAAAGACATTTTCAAAGTCGGACCCGAGGGCCTGGGTTTGATGTTCACCTTCGTCGGAGTTGGCGGCGTGATCGGCGCGGCCACCGCGGGCGCACTGATGCGCTATGACCGCATCGGCCTGATTCAGACCGGCGCCATGCTGGTCTATTGCGCCGCGCTGGTTGGCATCGCGTTCAGCCCCGGCTTCTACGTTGCGCTGGCCATGTGCGCGCTGGCAGGCGCGGCGGAAATGGTCAACAGCGTCAACAACCAGACCATGCTGCAGATGTCGGCGCCGCCGGAGATGCGTGGGCGTGTGGTGAGCCTGATCCAGCTCAATCCGGCCTTGATTGCGAGTGGTTCACTGATTGCCGGAACCCTCGGGGATGTGATCGGTGCGCCGGGGGCATGCATCGCGGTCTCGGCGGTGAGTGCCTTTTTGATTCTTGCGATGCTGTTTGCTTCGCCGTTTTTGCGGTCGATGCGGCTGAGCCGTTATCGCTGACGCATGGCGATCCGGATTGCGTTGCGGTAAGGTGTTTTTGTGAGATCACGCCAGTAACCTGAAGGAGGCATCATGGCCGGAAAGACGATTGCGAGTTTCTTCATTGCCGCGGCATGTACCGCGCCTGTTGTAGCCGGTGCACAAAATTTCCCGACCAAGCCGATACGGTTGCTCAGCACCATTGCCGGCGGTTCGGAAGCACTGCATCGTGCGATGGCAACACGGGTTGGAGAAGCCCTGGGTCAACCCATTGTGTTCGAAGCGCAGCCGGCCGCCAATGGCATGGTGGCCGCGGAACAAACGGCGCGCGCCGTTCCCGACGGACACACCATCCTGCTTGCGGTACCGGGCTCGATGGTTGTCAGGGGGTTTTTGACGAAGGTCATGCCCTATCAGCCGGTGAAGGACTTCACGCCCATCACCATGGCTGCCCTGTCGGTCGGGAGCATTACCACCCATTCCGGCAATCCGGTGAATTCGTTCCGGGAACTCATCGAGTCCTCGCGCAAGAGCAGCCGCAAACTGACTTATTCGACCAACGGAATCGGTTCTTCGGACCACCTCACCGGCGAGTTGATCAACCAACTGTCCAATGCGGGCCTGATTCACGTTCCCCACAAGAGCCAGGGCCAGGCGGTAACCGCCGCGTTGTCGGGCGAGGTCGACGCCTACATCGGAGTTCTGAGCGGTTCGGTTCCTCTGATCAACGCCGGAAAATTCAAGGTGCTCGCCTACGTGAATACGCGTCCTCCGGTCAATGCGGACCCCCGGGTGCCGCTGATCAGCGACGTATTGCCGAAATTCGAGAACCCGCTGTACT
>CAIUKQ010000363.1 GCA_903899705.1 uncultured beta proteobacterium | reverse complement strand
GGATTCGTTGTTATCGATGGTTCAGATGCCCAAGGGAATCCCGGTTGCAACGTTTGCCATCGGAGAGGCGGGGGCGGCCAATGCGGCCCTGTTTGCCGTGGCCACTCTGGCGCTGTCGGATGCGTCGCTGGCAAAGCGCCTGTCCGCATTCCGCGCCAAGCAGACCGAGGCGGTGCTGGCCGCAAAGCTGCCTGATTGATCCTGGTGAGCGATAGCGACAACGCGCAGGTCGACGCGGCCCTCGATACTCAAACACCGGTTCCCCAGACTGAGGCAGCCGCCACAAAAGCATCACCCACGGTGGAAATTGCAGGCATCGAGTCGGTCGATCGGGCGGCGGCGATATTGCACGATGGTGGCCTTGTGGCCTTTGCAACCGAGACTGTTTATGGGCTTGGCGCCGATGCGTGCAATCGCGAGGCCTTGAAACGCCTGTACCACGTCAAGAAAAGGCCGGTTGCGCATCCGGTGATTGTTCACCTTGCCGGCGCGGAAGACCTGCCCCTGTGGGCCGAGCAGGTCACGCCTTATGCGGAAAAACTCGCGGCGACATTCTGGCCCGGGCCATTGACCCTCGTCGTCAAACGGGCGGCCCATGTACTGGATGAGGTGACGGGAGGGCAGGATACGGTGGCGCTGCGTGTGCCGCGCCACCCACTCGCGCAGGCCCTGCTTGCCGCAATGCGCGATGGCGGCGACGGTCAACGGCCCGTTGGTATCGCCGCTCCGTCAGCCAACCGCTTTGGTAAGGTGAGCCCCACCAGTGCCGAGCATGTACGGGCGGATCTGGGGGGCGATGTCGATCTGATCCTGGATGGTGGTGAATGCGAGGTCGGCATCGAATCCACCATTGTGGATGTCTCCGGCGATCAGCCGGCCATCCTCAGGCCCGGGCGGATAACGGCAGCGCAAATAGAAAAAGCGCTTAATATTCAATTGGTTATTGCTTCAGATCAGTCGCCGGCCGTACCCGGGAGCTTGCCCGCACACTACGCGCCGCGTGCCAAAGCAAGACTCGCCAAGCGGGTGCAGATCATCGAACAACTCTCAACCAATCGGGGCCGACGCATTGCCGTGCTGGGGCTGGAAGTTTCTGTGCCGCGACTTGCCGCGGCACTTACCGTGGTGGAGCCCGCGGTTCCGGCAAGTTATGCGCATTCGTTGTATGCCAACCTGAGAAGTCTCGATGCAACCGGCGCGGATCTGATCCTGATCGAGACCCCGCCGGACACGCCGGGCTGGGCCGGCGTGATGGATCGCCTCAAGCGAGCCACACGAATCGACTGACGCTCCTCAGGCGGCTTTGGCGGCCTCGGTGTTCTTGCGGGCCATCAGGCGCCCGAAATTGTCCAGAGACAACAGATGGGTGTAGATGCGCCCCATCACGCCTTTCTTGAACAGGTTGCGGTGCTGCGCGGCGTTCAGGTATTCAAGCTTCTTTTCTTCGACGCGGTACATGCCGGCCAGATTCATCGGGCCGCCATCCTTCAGGGTCGCCTGCAGCGTGAACGGCTCCATCAGGGCGTAATCGGCCAGGATGGCGCACATTTCCCGCGTGCGCTCCAGGTCGGCTTCGTAATCGTTCAAAAGGCGCTCAATCGGCTGCCAGCGCTCGAGGGATTTTCCCTCCGCGTCGAACATAGTGTCGCCCTTGTCGTTGAGGAAGGCTTTTTCCACGCAGACCAGGCGATCCGCCTGCTCAACCGAATCCAGAGTCACACGCGCCATGCAAAAAGGATATCTGCGGACATAGGCCGGAAGATAGGCATTGGCATCCCATTGGCCGGCGTTGACAAACAGGTTTTCCGTCGCGGCCACACCCAGCACGGCCACCGGGGAAAAGGACTTGCCCTCATCCGTTGAAACAAACACCAGCGGGAAATCCCTGAACGCCACCGGAAATTCCGTGAAACTGATCGGCACGGCATTGGTTGTCTGCAGGAATTCCGGCAGCACGCCCGCCGCGGGAAGGCTGACTTTCTGATTCTTGTAGAAAGGAACAATCTCCTTGAAACCGAAGGGCGGGTTGATATCCATGGCGCGCAACCTTGCATTGATAGGAAGCGTTGATCATACGGTAGGCACCGGCGAGCGACAAACGATGCCCCGGCAATTTGTCACGGAACAGGTCCGCTTATTGATATGGCGCGCTCAAAAACCAAGTGCAACATATCTTGGAGAGAATGTTGCATGGGGAAAAACTACCGACAGTTGAGTATTGAAGAACGAACGATGATCCAGACGCAACTTCAGATGGGAATCAAACCGGCGGCGATTGCCCAGGG
>CAIUKQ010000362.1 GCA_903899705.1 uncultured beta proteobacterium | reverse complement strand
TGCTGGGGGATCGCTACGACAAGCGCTACCTCTCCGCGGGCTGCACTTTCTTTCACATGGCGGGCATGCTTCTTCTGACCTACGCGACTTCATACCTCATGCTTATCGGCTTCGCGGCGATGCATGGCATTGCCTGGGGCCTGCGCGGTCCGCTCATGCAGGCCATGCGCGCCGATTACTTTGGTCGAACGGCCATCGGCCTGATTGCAGGGCTGTCTTTTATGATCGTGCTGGTGGGGCAGGTGGCCGGGCCGCTGTTTGCGGGCGCGATGGCCGATGCCAACGGCAACTACCAGGCAGCCTTTACCACGCTTGCGCTGCTTGCCGGGCTGGGGTCGGTGTTCTTCCTTTTGATCCGCACGCCGGTGCAGCGGGCCTGACATGCTGGCGGGCGCCGCCTCCGGGAGGCTTCGCGCGGCCATCGTGCCTGTCACTATTCTGTTGGCAGCTTGTGCGCCATTGCCCACCAAACCGCCACTCACCGCCTATTCGATGCTGCCGGCCGTACAGTATCCCTCCCCCAATTTCAATGAGCGCCGGCCGGGCTTTGTGATTCTGCACCACACCAGTGATTCCAACGCAAAGGATGCATTGGGGACGTTGACGCGTTCGAGCGCCGAGGTCAGCGCGCATTTCCTGGTCGCGCGCGATGGAACCCTTTATTACCTCGTTGATGAGCTGAAGCGCGCCTGGCACGCGGGGCCGTCGTACTGGGGCGGTGAAATCGATATGAATTCGAATTCCATCGGCATCGAGCTGGACAATGACGGTGTCGAGCCTTATGCAACAGCGCAGCTTGAAGCGTTGATGACGTTGCTCGCCGATCTCAAGGTACGGTACCGGATACCGGTTGCCAATTTTCTCGGTCATGGCGACATTGCCCCGGGGCGCAAGGTCGATCCCGGTATCAATTTCCCCTGGAAGCGGCTGGCCGAGCGCGGCTTTGGCCTGTGGTGCGAACCGCCCTATGAGCCGGTTCCGGCCAATCTGGATGCCGGCTCACTTCTTGGCGTGCTGGGCTACGACCTATCGAGACTCGATGCCGCGATCGGTGCCTTCAACAGGCATTTCGCCGGTATCGAATCGCGGGTCATGATTGAGGAAAATCGTGCGCGCCTCAACTGCCTCGTCATGAAAAAAACCTCCGGGCAACCGACCCAGGATGCCGGCAACGGGGCCGCCAAAACGCGCTAGCGGATCTGCCTGGCCTGCGGTACTGCAATGTTAAGCGCAACCATGCTCACGATGCCCGCTATGGCCATGCTGGCCACCGACCAGCGCACGCCTTCAATGGTCGAGAGCAGGCCGTAGAGCATGGCCCCCAGGGTGATCACTGCCTGATGCATGCCGAATATGGCCATGCTGCGACCCCGGAATTCGGCCGGCGAATAGGTCTGCACGATGGTGTTCACGAGCACGTTGCAGTAAACGTGTGAAAGGCCCGCAAGTACCATGGCGGCAATGGACAGCACGTACCAGGGCGAAGCGGCGAACAGCAGCACCGACACGCCGTAGCACACGCCACCCACCAGCATCATCAGCCCCCGGGGCAGTCGGTGTCCCGCGCCGGCAACCAGCGCGGCGCTGAAGAAGGCGCCCACGCCCATGCCGGTGAGGAGAAATCCCTGTCCTTGCGCGCCGATCTTCAGCAGGTCACGGGCGAACACCGGCAGCATGGTGGTGAAGGGCACGATGAAAAACGACGCCAGAAACACGCAGGCAAGCGCTGCCCGCACTGAATGGTTTTGCCAGCTGAATTTCCAGCCTTCGAGGATGCTGGTCATGAAGGATTCCCCGGCGGCCGCGCCGCTGCGCGGCGGATGCGGCGCCGGCCGCAGCGGAAAGGTGAAGCAGACTGCGACGAGAAGGAAGGCGGCCTGCACTGCGAACGCGCCGCCGGTGCCGGTGATGACGATCAGAGCGCCTGCGAGGGCCGGGCCGGCGGCACGGGAGACATTGAACATCAGGGAATTGAAACCGATGGCATTGGTGATGTATTCACGCGGTACCGAGCCGGTCACCATGGAGGCTCTCGCCGGCTGCTGGAAGACCTGGCCGGAAGCCGCGAGAAAGGCCATCACGTAGACCTGCCAGGGCTCGATGTTGTCCGTGAGCACCAGGATTGCGGTGACGGCATAAACCACCACATTGGAGAGCTGCGCAATCATGAGCTGGGCCTTGCGCGAATAGCGGTCGGCCGCACTACCTGCCAGCGGTGCAAGCAGCACATAGGGGATCACCATGATGCCGCGCACCATGCCCAGCTGGACCACCGAATCGGTCAGTTCATAGATCAGCCAGCCACGCGTGACCTCGTCCATGAGGGTCCCCATGGTGCCAAAGGCCTGGCCGAACCAGAGTAGTCGGTATTCACGATAGCGCAGCGTCGAGAAGGCGCGAATGCGAAGCAGGGCGTCGATAGGGCGCCGAAAATAATTCAAATCAGAAACCTTTGATTTTTTTGCGCTGCCGGGCGCTACATGCTCTAGAGCGGTGGCCGCGGTCAGACCGGAGTATGCGGCAAATAGCCGCTAGCCGAGTTAAGGCATTCGGGGCACCACGCGCACTTGCAGGGTGCGGTGGAGGCAAGTCTTTCTCCAGTTTGGTGCGACCAGCGCTTGCTCCCGATGAAAGCAATTGCATAGCCGGAGTGGCAGCCTGCGATTCACTATAACTTTCTGGTGAATTTCGCCAGGGACAACGAACTTCAGGTCATCCCCGGATCGACAGGTCATCCAAGTTAACGTTGATTCAGCCTAGTTTTTGCCCGCCGCCTTGTCCTTTGGGTTGAGCAGTAACTTCTGCACCCGCCAGTTAAGGACTTCGGCAACGAATAGGGTGTTTTCATCGGGGCAGGCCATGCCGTGGATCCAACCGAATTGTTTCAGCTGCCGTCCTGCCTTGCCCAACATGCCCACCACCTTGCCCTCCAGCGTCATCTTGTAGATACGCCCGGGATAGGCATCCGCGGTATACAGATACTGCGTGGCGCCGGGGCTGATGCAGATCACCCAGGGCGCGCCTGGCTTCAGAAGAGCCGGGGTGCTCTCGGCCATCGGGTCCTTG
>CAIUKQ010000361.1 GCA_903899705.1 uncultured beta proteobacterium | reverse complement strand
GCCGCTTCGCGGGTTGCCAGCACCACGTCGTTCCAGCGCTCCACACCCTGCCAGTCCGACGTCCGCCAGGCCTCGGCCAGACGCAACAGGCCGGGTGCTTCGGTGCGGGCCATTGAAAATACGAGCACGTCGGCGATCCATGCTTGCGCGCTGGCGGCATCACGAATAATGCCGGATTCCACCGCCGCCTCGAGCCCCTGCGAGTAGCTGAAGGCCCCGACCGGCAGGGCCGGACTGGCGAGCTGCAGCAGCCGGACCAGTCGAAGATCCGCGCTCAAGCCCATTCAGTGATGCTTGTGCTTCTTGTCGTGCGCATGCGCCTCACCGTGGCCGGGCTCCTTGTCATGACCGTGGTCGTGCGCGTGGTCATGGTCGTGGTCGTGCGCATGATCATGGCCGTGATCATCGTGGGCATGGTCGTGGGCATACGCTTCGGCATGTTTTTTGACCACGGCAATCACCTTCTGGTGATCGTGGCCATGGTCATGCTTGTGGTCATGCTTGTGATCGTGGTCATGTCCGTGATCGTGCCCATGATCGTGTCCGTGCGCATCATCATGCCCGTGTCCATGGTCATGCCCGCAATCCGGTCCGTGCACATGCTCTTCCTCAGCGGGTTCGCCATACTCGTGAATGGCGCCACCATGGCCGTCGTGCGCATGGCCCTCTGCGGAATAGGCGCCCGACTCGGGCTCAAAGGCCGCCACCACCGCGGACACTTTGGAACCCAGCCCCTGCAGCATTTCATCCAGCACATGGTCCATGGCAATGCGCAGCCAGCCCTCGCCCACCTGCACTGCGACGTGCCGATTGCCCAGGTGATAGGCGGCCTTCGCGAGCGCAATGGGTGAATCGCAGGTGACATGCAGCAATTGCTCGGCAGCAGATTTGACTTCAATCACGCGGCCGTCGGAGGCCACCAACAGATCGCCACCCCGAAGGATTTCGCCGCGAGGCAAATGCAACGCAACCTCTTCACCGCCGACAAGCGCAACCTTGGCGCGCGACTTGCAGCGCTGCTCGAAGGACAGTTCCATCGCGCCCTTGGCCTGGATCTGGTAGACCCCCTGCTTAACCTTGAGTTTCTTTCGAATTTCTATCATGGCTCGATCTCAAAAAAGAAAATAGCGCTGCGCCATGGGAAGGGATTTTGCCGGTTCGCAGACGAGCAATTCGCCGTCGGCGCGCACTTCGTAGGTTTCGGCATCCACTTCCAGACGCGGCAACCAGTCATTGTGCACCATGTCTTTCTTGCCGATATTGCGGGTATTGCGGGCGGCCACCAGCGGCCGGTTGAGCCCCAGGGCGGCGATGGCCTCGCTCTGGAAGGCCGCCTGGGACACGAATGTCAACGATGTCTGCAGCGCCTTGCCGAATGCGCCGAACATCGGGCGGTAATGCACCGGCTGCGGCGTCGGTATCGAGGCATTGGGATCGCCCATGGCCGCGGCCGCAATCATGCCCCCCTTGAGGATCAGCGATGGCTTGACGCCGAAAAACGCCGGTCGCCAAAGGACCAGGTCGGCGAATTTTCCGGGTTCGATGGAACCCACCGCATGCGAAATGCCATGGGCGATGGCCGGATTGATGGTGTACTTGGCGATGTAACGCTTCACCCTCGTGTTGTCGTGTTCGGCGGGATCGCCTTTCGCGGATCCGCGCTGCTGCTTCATCTTGTGCGCGGTCTGCCAGGTGCGGATGATCACCTCCCCCACCCGCCCCATGGCCTGGGAGTCCGATGACATCATGGAAAATGCACCGAGGTCGTGAAGGATGTCCTCAGCGCCGATGGTCTCGCGACGGATGCGCGATTCGGCAAACGCCACGTCCTCGGCGATCGCCGGATCCAGGTGATGGCAGACCATCAGCATGTCCAGATGCTCGGCAATGGTATTGACGGTATAGGGCCGTGTCGGGTTGGTTGACGAGGGCAGCACATTGGGCTCGCCCGCCACCTTGATGATGTCCGG
>CAIUKQ010000360.1 GCA_903899705.1 uncultured beta proteobacterium | reverse complement strand
TCTCGGCCATGATGTCGGTCACGCGCTTGACCGAGGTCACGATCTCCTCCATGGTCCGGCCCGCGTCGTCCACCAGTTGCGAGCCCGCATCGACCTTGCTCACCGAGTCGGTGATCAGCTCCTTGATTTCCTTGGCGGCCGCCGCTGATCGTTGCGCGAGGTTGCGGACCTCGGTGGCAACCACCGCGAATCCCCGACCCTGCTCGCCGGCGCGCGCCGCCTCCACCGCGGCGTTCAAGGCCAGAATGTTGGTCTGGAAAGCGATGCCGTCGATGGTGCCGATGATGTCGGCGATTTTCTTGGAGCTATCGCTGATCGAGCTCATGGTGCTCACCACCTGGCCGACCACCGCACCGCCACGTACCGCGACATCCGAGGCGCTCGCGGCCAGCTGGTTGGCCTGGCGCGCGTTCTCGGCGTTCTGCTTGACCGTCGAGGTCAACTCCTCCATCGACGAAGCGGTCTCCTCCAGCGACGACGCCTGCTCCTCGGTACGCTGCGAGAGGTCGGCGTTGCCCGCCGCGATTTCCTTTGAGGCCACATTGATGGTTGCCGTGGATTGCCGGATCCCGAGTGCGATGCCGGTCAGCTGATCGACCGTGCTATTGAGGCCAATCAATAATTGTCCGATCTCATCGCGGCTTTTTGTATCGATCTTGCGGGTCATGTCCCCTTTGGCAATGGCTTGCGCCATGTCCAGGGCATCGCGCACCGGGCGCGCCACCTTGCTCACGATGAACCGGACAAGACTGATCAGCGCCACTGCCACGACCGTGGCGAACAGCAACAGACTGTTGATCAGCGCGCCCTTGGCATGCTCAAAAATGGCGGCCAGCTTCTGGTCGGAATCCTTGCTGATGGCTTTTGCGGCCTGCTCCAGCAACTCGGTTGGCGCCCGGTCCACGCCCTTCACGGCGGCATCGCCGGGCTTGCTTTCCATCCCGGCATCCTTGAAAGCTTCCAGGCCTTTGCGGTAACCCTCGCCCATTTTCTGATGGGCGGCAAGGAATGCGGACAGCAATTTGTGGGACTCATCATTCCCCGTCTGCTGCAACAATGACCCGCCGATTTCCCGGACACTGTTTTCCTTGTTGACGAATGCCTTCCAGTATTTATCCAGCGCCTCGGGGTCCTTGCCTCGCAGCAGCACGTTCTTCCACTCCTGCACCTGTTCCTTGAAATCGATCGTCATGTGCAGGATGGCGCGTTCCTGCCCGACAACGGTCCGGTTGAAATGGTCGAATTCGGCTGCGGTCTTCCATGCCGACCAGAATCCCCACAGGGTGACGGCCGACAGAACCAGAAGCAGTCCGCCCGTCAAACTCACCAGTTTGTTGCGAATGCTTGTGTGATACCAGTTCATGATCAAATCCCTTCATTGAATATTTCCGGATGCCACGGATTCTCGCGGCGGCTACATGGCCTGCCCGTGATGATCGGTTCCGGTCCTGGCGCGCCCTGGCGCGCAATTGGCCGAGTTCACGCTGTCCCACGCCTGCGGGTCGGCATGCCTTGTTGGCCTCAACTCCCGCACGGCCGCTTTCGGACGTAAATCGACAAATTCCGCCCCGTGGTCCGCGCCGGCCTCGAGCCTGAACACGCTCACCGCCTGCGCCAGGTTCTGCGCCTGCTCCTGCATCGACTCGGCGGCCGCCGCCGCCTCCTCCACCAGTGCCGCGTTCTGCTGCGTCACCTCGTCCATCTGCGTGATGGCCTGATTCACCTGCTCGATGCCCGAGCTCTGCTCCTGGCTCGCCGCGGTGATCTCGGCCATGATGTCGGTCACGCGCTTGACCGAGGTCACGATCTCCTCCATGGTCCGGCCCGCGTCGTCCACCAGTTGCGAGCCCGCATCGACCTTGCTCACCGAGTCGGTGATCAGCTCCTTGAT
>CAIUKQ010000359.1 GCA_903899705.1 uncultured beta proteobacterium | reverse complement strand
TTTCGTGTCGTGAAATTACCAATATCGCGTCGACGCGTCCGATTGATGATCGGCGCGAAAGTGTAGAGGGACTCCATCTCCCTCACGACCGTCAGGCGGTCTTCGATTCGCAGTTGTTGCTGAGCCAGTGCATCTAGAAGCGGTTGGACACGAATGTCTGCTGACAGAACCGAGGATCCCCAATCGGTCCCCAAGGCCAGCGCGAGCCTTTCTCGCGCAGCGGCAATCCAGCCCGGCTTCGCATTGCGCGCGATTTCAATCGCTGCGTTGATGTGAGGGTTGGGCTCCGCCATGTGGTCGAAATCGCGACGGCTAGGTAGTAAGTCGGGGCGCACCAGCTGGAGCAACGTGAAGAGGTCGTTGTCCCCCAATTGAATAGGCGTCGCCGACAGCAGAACCACCGCCTCCGCGTTGTCGCAGAAGTACCTGACCGTCCTGTAGGCCCAAGTGTCAGTGTTCCGGATGTGGTGGGCCTCGTCCACGATGACGAGATCGAAGGCCGGCGGAGGATCAAGATCCAGAAGCCCCCGGATTTTGCGGCCATTGCCTTGCTTTCCCAGCAGCAGACCTTCGTCGAACAGCGAATAGGGAACAATCGAGCGCGCATATTGCTGCGGCCAGGCTCCATCGAGGTGGGTCTCCTCGATGCAGTAGCGCAGAGCGTCACCGTCGATGTGGGTGAACTGCTCGTCGAAGCGCTTGAGTTCCTCCAGCCACTTGCGCTCAGCAACCAGCGGCTTTGGGCAGATGACTAGCACAGACTTCAGCTCGCGACGGGCCTGTAGCTCCTTCAGGATGAGGCCTGCCTCGATCGTCTTTCCTACGCCGACCTCGTCCGCGATCAGCAGTCTAGGACGGTCCGCCTGGATCAATTTCAGGACCGGTCGGAATTGGTATGGAACAAAATTAATCCGTGATGCGTACAAAGAGTAGAGGTGCCCGGTGCTGGGATGTCTGAGCTGAGTGGCCGTCAGCGCGGCATGTAGCGCTTCAGGTTCGACATTCTTGCGGCTCGGCTTAAGGACGATAGGCTCAACCTGAGACTCGTAGTATGTCGCTACCTCCCCCCCATGAAACACCGCGAAGCGAGCCTCCGGGTCGCCGAGAACGACATCAAGAACGGCCCCAGTGATATCGGGACGCGCCTTAAGGCGAACGACGGTCCCCTTCGAGATGCCGCCCCTTACCTGTGCAACCGGAGTTGCGACGTCGTCGACCTTCGGTCGGGGTGCCAACTCATTGAGCACCCGCCCACGTTCGGCCTGTGCCCGATCCAAAGCCTCCTGGTCTGCACCGATTACTTCGAGAAGCCGAAACAACGTGTCAACGTCGCGGTAGGCATCTTCTGATCGAAGTCCCCCAGGAGGTAAGTGCGCCCACCTGTTGCGGATTCCTTGCGCCTCCTTGAGCCAATTGCGCGTCTGCTGGTCGAGGTTCAGTCGATACCCAAGCGGATTCCAGTTCTGATCGAATACCCGAAGCAGTCCGGCCAGGTCCAGACCGGCCAGTGAATCCACTCGCCTATCAGAGACCAGTCGCTGCTGCTGAATCGAGAGCCGATCGACGACACAAGACTGCCACCAGTCATTGCCAACCTGCGGCAACTCACGCTCCAGTACGCTTGCGATTGCTGAGGCAACATCTGCCAGTATTTGATGCATGGACATTCAGATGTTCCTAATGTGGCAGCAAATTGCACGGCCTGGAAGCGATTTGAAAACGAAAGGGGACCTTTCCTATATCGAGGTGGGTACCCCACCTCTGTCAACCGTTTTACACCTTTGAGGGTGTTTTCGTGAAAACTGGAGACAAATACTGACCCAAGCTTGATCTGTAGATGACGGGCCGAAACGGTTGGTACGGGTACGGTGGGTGTTGAGTTTCAGAAATCGTAGGATTGTTTGAGCAAAACCCATTGAAGGGCTGAGACGGATGGAACCAGTTTAAACAGCGGGGGGGGGTACCGGTGGGTGTCGGGCGACCTGGAATTGGCTTGGGGCTCGGCTTGGCCGATTGGGAAGGTTTCACAATAGAGATCGCAGACTCGCAATAACGAATGCTGCGTTCGTGACAACGGAAGAATGTTCCTTTGAGTGCTCCTGATACGCGGCCACGTGTATGCACAACAATCCATGACGCAGGCTATTATCGTACATGCAATAAATTGCATGGAAGTCACATTCGACGCCACCAAGGACGCTGCGAAATGGCAAAGCACGGCGTACCTTTGGCGCTGGCCGTCGAACTGGAGTGGGACGGGTTGATAGCCGTGCCGGACACGCGCCGCAATTACGGCGAGGAACGCTTGGTGGGCTACGCGCCGATTGGCCAGCGCGTGTTCTGTGTAGTTTTCACGGACCGTGGCGACGAACGCCGCATCATCAGCCTCCGCAAGGCGAACAACAGAGAGGTGAGACGCTATGCAGGTGAAATCTAAATCGGGGCGTGTATTCAAGTTGCCGACGGCCAAAGAAGATGCGGCCATTACGGCGGCTGCTTTGTCTGATCCTGACGCCGTTCCGCTAACCGATGCCGAGTGGGCAGCCGCCAGGCCGCTCATCCGGCGCGGACGTCCTCCATCTCCTGTTACCAAGGAACGTATCACCATTCGCCTGTCGCGTGACGTGGTGGAGCGATTCCGAGCGAGCGGCGATGGCTGGCAAACACGTGTTGATGCTGCTCTGAAAGACTGGCTCAAAGATCACTCACCGGCATGAGCCGCCGCCGGCAATCATTTACCTGACTGCGCGTCGAACCATGGAACGGCGGCTGTGTGTGAGAACATGGAGGACGCCAAGGCCGTGATGAACCGAGTGTTCTTGGACAATACCCGTCTGAGGAGTATTCAAAAATGAACATGTCTTACGCGGTCACTCTTAAGCAATATCAAGGAGGGCAGGTTGGCGTTTTTTTTGCCGATGTCCTGGAAGCAATCTCCTCCGGCAAGAGTGAGGCCGAGGCCCTGGATCATGCTCAAGACGCCCTGACGGTGGCGCTCTCGGGCTATCTTGATGATGGGCGGCCGCTGCCTGTGCCGAGCAGGGCAAAGCGTGGTCAGCATGTGGTCGTTTTGCCGCCCCGTGTGGCAATCAAGCTGGCGATTCATGAAGCGATGTGCGAACAGGGCGTGACTCAATCCCAGTTAGGCGATCTGCTTGGCATTGACGGTCGCCAGGTTCGTCGCATTCTCAACCTCGACCACGAATCGAAACTATCGCAGCTCGAAACAGCTCTGGCAGCATTGGGGCTCCGGGCATCTGTGATGCGTTACAAGATCGCAGACTCGCAATGACGAATTGCTGCGCTTGTGACAATGGAAGAATGTTCCCCTGAGCGTTCCCCCAAGCCCCAGAAATGAAAAAGCCGATCATCGCTGATCGGCTAACTCATTGATTCTGTTGGTGCGCCCGGAGAGATTCGAACTCCCTACCCCTTGGTTCGTAGCCAAGTACTCTATCCAGATGAGCTACGGGCGCACTGAGGGGGCGAATTATAGCAAAGCTTCGGACGATTTCCGCGCCAGATTCCTACTCCTGCTTGATCCCCGACTCTTTCACCACCCGTATCCACTTTTGCCGCTGCTCATTGGCCCAGGCGCCGAAATCCTCGGGTGATCCGCCCGCGGGCATGAGTCCCAGGGATTTCATCTTGTCCTGGGTGTCGGGCATTTTGAGCAGTTCGTTCAGCCGGGTGTTGAGCAGGACCACGATGTCGCGGGGAATGCCTGTGGGACCGACCAGGCCGTTGCCCGTGGTGGCGTTGACGCCCGGTGCGCCCTGCTCGCTCATGGTCTGCACATCGGGTGCTTCCGGATGCCGAGTCGCACCGGTCACCGCGATGGCGCGCACCTCCCCCGAGCGAACCCGCGCGCCGACGATGTCAAACAGCAGGTCAGACTGCCCGGCACCGACGGCCATCAGCGCCGGACCGCCACCGTTGTACACGATCAGCTCGGCGCGAAAACCGGTTTCCAATTTCAACAATTCATAGGTCAGGTGTGGCAGCGATCCGAGTCCGCTCGCCGCAAAATTGAGTTTGCCCGGATTGACTTTGGCAAAGGTCAGCAGTTCGGCCACATTTCGAATCGGCATCTTGGGATTGACCACAAGGGCCTGCGGCGCATTCGACACAAAGCCGATGGGGACGAACTGCGTCACCGGGTCATAGGGAAGCTTCGCATGCGTGGCGGGATTCACCGCAAGCACGCTGGTGTTGGCGTAGAGCAAGGTGTAGCCGTCGGCTGATGATCGCGCCGCCACTTCGGCCCCGACAATGCCGCCGGCGCCGCCGCGATTGTCGATGATGAAACGCTGGTTCATCAACCGGGACAAACCATCGGCGAGAATGCGCGCGGGAATATCGGTGGGGCCACCGGTGACCGCCGGCACGATGATGCGCACCGGCTTGACCGGATAGGACTGCGCCGCGGCATCAGGGACCGGCAACGCAAGGCACGATGCAAAAACCGCCACGAACAGTCTGGTCGCCTTCCTATTCCCAGCCATGCCACCTCCTCGGAATCGATGTCCTGTTGGGTTGCCTTGGGTCGTCACGAGAAGATACAAACTGACTGCTTTTAAGCGGTGACAACCCCCGGCAGAGATAATATAACCATTTGATTTTTATTGTATTTATTGCGGTTCGATATTGGCCAGCTTGACGTAGCCACCCCAGCGTTCCATGTCGGTTTTGATCATGGCCGCCATCTGCGCCTGATTGCCGGGCAGCGCGTCGGAGGCCGCGGTGGTCGCCAGGAAATTACGGGTTTCCTCGGTGGCCGAAATCTGGTTGACCAGTGACGCCAGTTTGCTGATGATCGGCTGCGGCGTGCCGGCGGGAACCACCACACCCCACCATGCGCCAAGGTCGTAACCCGGGAAACCCGATTCGGCCATGGTCGGCGCATTGGGAAACGCAGAGGTGCGGCTGCCGGTGGTCACCGCGAGGATCTTCATCTTGCCACCCTTGATCTGGCCCGCCATGAAAGTGCCATCGGCCATCAGGAAATCCAGTTGACCGCTGAGCAGATCAATGACGCCCTGCGGTGTGGACTTGTAGGGCACCGACGTGGTTTGCAGGCCGGTGAGTTGCTTGTACAACTCGCCGCCGACCAGGCCGGTATTGTTACTGGAGCCGAACGTGCCGTTGCCGGGCTTCTTTTTCAGGGCTTCGGCCAGTTCCTTCACATTGTTGTGGGGCGCCGACGCGCTGACGACCACCGTGAACGACAGGCGCAGCAGCGTGGTGACCGGAGCGATGTCCTTGATCGGATCAAAGGGCAGCTTCTTCGACAAGTGCTGCGCGGCTGCAATGGTCGAACTCGCCGGCGTGATCATGATGGTGTAGCCGTCGGGCTTCGATTTGGCCAGCGCATCCGTGGCCAGGTTGCCGTTGGCGCCGGGGCGGTTGTCCACGATCACGGGCCGGTTGATGAGCCGGCTCAACTGGTCGCTGTAATAGCGCACCAGCACATCGGCACCGGTGCCGGCCGCAAAATTGCAGATGGAATGCAATTCCTTCGCGGGATATTCCTGCGCCAGGGTGGCGCCGCTTGCAAAAACTGCCAGTATCGCCATACCGTGGATCGCGGCTTTCATCGCAGGTTGTTTCATTGTGGTCCTCACGTGGAAATTGATTCGGAAATCAGCGGGCGCGAGCAGTGATCTAGCCGCGCTTGGGCGGCGGCGCGCCCACGGCGGTCATCATCTTCGCTTCGGGTCCGGTATAGACCATGGGCACTTCCATGACCTCGTAGGCGGCCACAAACTTTGCCGCGCCGTCCTTCGTGTTGTAGGCATGGCCACAGTAATGCGCGGGGCGCAGCTTGTCGTGGATGACATAGCCCTCGCTGTCGATGCAATCGCGGTTCACCGAAGCCGCGACAACGCGGCCCACCACGGTGAGGCGCGTCTCCAGCCATTGCTTGGTCCACTCCACCCTGCACTCGAAATGGCTGCCGCATTCTGCGATGCGCGGCGGCTTGACCACGCGCGAGGGGATGGCGGTGAGGCCGGCCTTTTCCAGCTCATTGACGCCCGGCGCGAATGGCAAACCCAAAATACACACTTTCTCCAGCACGCTTCGATCGAAAGGCGGGATGTTGACCGTGAACTCGCCCGTGGCGAGCACATTGGCCGCGGTGTCCTTGTGCATGTCCACCGAAAATTCATAACAGGTGGGAATGTGATTGTTGCGAAAGCAGGTTGCAAAAGATGCGCCGTTGATCCGCCCTTCCCTGTCCACCGTGGTGATCATCACCAGCGTACCCACCGGCGAGGCGAGCTTGTCGTAGTTCTTCTCGGGAACATCGACCTTGATTTCGTCCCAGTTTATTGCCACGTTATCCATCTCCCGATCTGTGTGAAGCAACGATGTTTTCGCAATGCCGGCATTATCCCGCATGTACGGTCCAAACGCGGTAGCCTTGCGGACCTTGCTCCATTTCCGACCCGGCAAATCCTGAATTCGAATTACGATGCACGCATTGCAATCCAATATCACCACCACGGAGGCAGGAAAATGAAACGCGTCAATCTTCTCCGAATACTCGCCGGTACGATGGCCGCGGGCCTGTGCGCCGTCTCGGCTGCACAAAATTACCCGGTCAAACCGGTTCGCGTGCTCGTCGGCCTGGGGGCCGGCGGCGGCACCGATCTTCTGGCACGCATTGTCACGCCAAAGCTGTCCGAGGCGCTGGGGCAGCCCTTCATTGTGGAGAACCGCCCCGGGGCCGGCGCCAACATTGCTACCGACGTGGTTGCCAAGGCGACACCTGACGGCTACACCATCCTTTTCTCACCCAACGGGCCACTGGTGATCAACCCCACCATGTACAAGACCCTGCCGTTTTCGCCGACAAAGGATTTTGCCGCCATTGCGATGGTGGCCACCTTCCCCCTCATCATCGGTGTCAACGCAAAACTGCCGATCAACAATGTGGGAGAGCTGGTTGGCTGGCTGAAGGCCAATCGGGGCAAGGGCAACTGCGGCGGATCCGGGCCGACCTTCGAACTGGCGGTGCGCCTGCTCACGAGCAAGACCGGCACCGAGTGCACCTTCATCACCTACAAGTCCAATAGTGACACCTCACAGGCGATCATGACCGGCGACCTGCATTTCGCGCTCATCGACGCCGGCCCGATCTTCGGGGCCATTCAGGGCGGCAGGGTGCGCGGTCTGGCGGTGACAACGCCGTCACGCGACCCGACCTTCCCCGACCTGCCCTCGGTGGTCGAGGCGGGCTTCCCCGAACTGGACATGCGCTTCTGGATGGGCCTGTTTGCGCCGGCGGCAACGCCCTCGCCCATTGTGAAGCGGCTGGAAGCCGAGACCCAGAAACTGCTGAAATCACCCGATGTGATCAAGGCCATACACGCCAAGCAGGCGGCGCCGGCCGACATGAACGGCGAGCAACTGTCGAAATTTGTCGCCAGCGAAATTCCGAGGTGGGATGCGGTCAGGAAGGCCGCGAACATTCCGCAGGTTGACTGAGTTGCCCGGGCGCCGAACGCACACCAACCCGGCGCCTGCGACTAGAACTGATCGTCCTCCAGCGTCAGGGCCGCTTCCGCGCCCTCGCACGCGGCATGTGCAAGACCGGGGGCGGCACTGAGCACCTGATCGGCATAAAAGCGCGCGGTGATGATTTTCGCGCGCATGAAACGAACAGCCCCTTCGCCGCGATCCAGGCACTGACGCGCCGCCAGCGCGGCCCTTGCCATCTGCCAACCGCCGCACACGCGTCCCAGCAACTCGAGGAAGGCGACGGAACCGGCGAGCACCTGTCGCGGATGTTCGGCGTAATTCGCCGTGACATGCAGGCCCGCCTTGCGCACGGCTTCAATGCCCTCGCCGAGCATGCGGGCCATCAGCGCGAAATCCTCGCCGCGGGTTTTCGCAAGGTCGCGCTGACAGGCCGAGATGCGGCCGATCAGATCGATCAGCGCCGCGCCCTGGTCGCGCGCCACCTTGCGGCCCACCAGGTCGGCGGCCTGTATGCCGGTGGTGCCTTCATAGATACTGGTAATGCGCGCATCGCGCAGATGCTGCGCGGCCCCCGTCTCCTCAATGTACCCGGCGCCGCCGTGAACCTGGATGCCAAGGGAGGCCACCTCGATGCCGCCTTCGGTGCACCAGGCCTTCACCACCGGTGTCAGCAATTCGATGTCGCGCTGCGCCTGCAGGCGCTCGGTTTCATCGGGATGCGAAGCGGCGATATCGTGCATCGCTGCCACCACGCAACACAGCGCGCGCATGGCCTCGATGCGCGCCTTCATCGCCATCAGCATGCGCCTGACGTCGGCGTGGCCGATGATCGCGTCGGCATCACCACTTTTGCCGATCACCCGCCCCTGCACACGCAGTCGCGCATAGGCGAGCGCCTGCTGGTAGGCGCGCTCGGCAATCGCCACGCCCTGAAGCCCGGTGGCATAGCGCGCCGAATTCATCATGAGAAACATCGTCGCCAGCCCCTGATTGGGCTCACCCAACAGTTCGGCTCGAGCACCTCCGTTTTCGCCGTAGGCCATGCTGCAGGTGGGGGCGCCATGGATGCCCAGCTTGTGTTCGATGCCCACACACCGGATGTCGTTTCGGGCGCCCCTGTCCGCGCCCTCCATAGATGGATATTTTTCCAGCAAAAACAAAGAGATACCTTTGACGCCAACCGGCGCACCAGGAATGCGCGCCAGCAGCAGATGCACGATGTTGGGGGCGAGGTCGTGCTCGCCGAAGGTGATGAAAATCTTCTGGCCGTGCACACGATAACTGCCGTCGGCCTGCGGCTCGGCACGTGTGCGAATCGCCGACAGATCCGAGCCTGCCTGCGGCTCGGTGAGGCTCATGCAGCCGGTCCAGTCGCCGCTGACCAGTTTTGGCAGATAACGTTTTTTCTGTGCGTCAGTGCCCGCGATGGAGATCGCATGGATGGCACCTTCGTTGAGGGGCAGGGCCAGCGAGAACGCGAGGTTCGACGCGGCCCACATCTCACGCACCGCGGCACCCAGCGACCGGGGCAGACCCTGTCCGCCCCATTCAGGATCACTCTCAATGCCCATCCAGCCAGCCGCCACAAGCTTCGCATAGGCTTGCCTGAAACCGGCCGGCGTAGAGACCTCGCCTGCTTCGCAGCGCGCACCTTCGCGATCGCCGCTGTGATTCAGCGGCGCGAGCACCTCGGCGGCGAATTTGCCCGCCTCCTCCAGCACGGCATCCGCAGTCTCCGATGAGAAATCCTCGCGGCCCGAGACCTTCGCCAGTTCCTCCATTCCCGCCAGATGGCGAAGGACGAAGCGCATGTCGGCCAGCGGCGCACGGTATTCGATCACCGGATCAGGACTTGATCAATTCGCGCATTTAATTCGCGCACTCAATCAGCCTTCGCGCCGGAATCGCGCACCACCTTGCCCAGGCGAACGGTGTCCTCCGCGCCCAGCTTCGCCAATTCCGCCGGCGTGCTGGTCACCACGTCCAGCGCCAGATCACCAAAGCGCTTGGAGATGTCGGGATTCTGCATGGCTTTGACGAACTCGCTGTTGAGGCGGTTGACAATGGCGACAGGCGTTGCACCCGGTGCATAAAGGGCGAACCAGAAATCGAGTTCAATACCGGGAAAGCCTGCTTCGGCCATCGTAGGCACGTCGGGAAACTGCACGGCCCGTTTGGGCGACGCCATGGCAAGCGCGCGCAACTTGCCCGAGCGCACGTGCGGGCCCGAGGTAATGGGCGCATCGAAGAACAGGTCCACGCGCCCGGCGAGGATGTCCTGCAGCGCAGGCGCCGACCCCTTGTAGGGCACATGGGTCATGTCCACACCGGTCCGCATCTTGAGCATTTCGCCCAGCAGATGGCCGCCTGCGCCCACGCTCTGGGAGGCATAGGTCAGTTTTTTGGTCTTCGCGTAGGCCACCAGTTCGGTGACCGTCTTCGCCGGACTGTCGGCGGGCACCACCAGTATGTGCTTGGTCACGATCATGGTGGTGATGGGGGCGAAATCCTTCACCGGGTCATAGGGCAGCTTGGAATACAGGCTGGAATTCACCGCGTGGGTGCCTGCATGACCCATGAGCAGCGTGTACCCGTCGGGGGCCGCGTTCTTCACCAGCTCGGCGGCGATGATCCCGGCCGCGCCCGGTTTGTTGTCGATCACAATCTGCTGTCCGATCGACTCGGTGACCTTGGGGCCCACAAAACGCGCAAAAGGATCGGTCACCCCTCCCGGCGGGAAAGGCACAACCAGCGTGATCGCCTTGTTGGGAAAGGCCTGCGCCATCGCCGCTGCCGGCGAAAGTGTGACTGCCAACACAACCGCCCCCAGTACTGCCCTGGTTTTATGTTTCCTGTCGTTCTGTTTCATTTACGCTCCTCCTCAGGTTGACATTGCTCGGTCTGACATCGCTCGGTCCCAATTGGCTATCGCGGGCTTTCGGCTCCCTAGCGCGGCGGCAGGCGAAGCGCGCCATCCAGCCGCACCACTTCGCCGTTCATGGAAAGATTATCGATCATGTGAAGGGCAAGACTCGCAAACTCGTCGGGCTTGCCCAGCCGTTTGGGAAAGGGAATCGAGGCGCCCAGGCTGTCCTGCACTTCCTGCGGCAATTCGTACAGGAGCGGCGTGAGAAAAATTCCCGGCGCGATGGCGAGCACGCGGATGCCGAACTGCGCGAGTTCGCGCGCGGCCGGCAACACCAGCGAGGCGATGCCGCCCTTGGAGGCCGCATAAGCTGCCTGGCCGATCTGCCCTTCGTAGGCGGCCACCGAGGTTGCCGAAATGATCACGCCCCGCTCGCCCTCATCCAGCGGATCGAGCTTGCTCATTTCGTTGGCCGCGAGGCGCATCAGATTGAAACAGCCAATCAGGTTGACGCGAATGGTTTTCTCGAACACCTCCAGCGGCATCGGCCCGTTGCGCCCGACAATGCGCTGCGCTCCTCCCACGCCGGCGCAATGCACCAGCACACGCGCCGGCCCCAGTTCGGATTTGGCGCGCGCCACGGCCTGCTCGGCCGACTTCGCGTCGGCAACGTCGCAGGCAACGGCAATGCCGCCGATCTCGCTGGCCACCTCTGCGGCCAGCTTTTCATTGAGATCGAGGATTGCAACCCGTGCGCCCGCCGCCGCAAGGCGTCGCGCAGTCTGGGCACCCAGGCCCGATGCGCCGCCGCTCACCAGAGCCGATTGTCCTTGAGGCTTCACGTTGCCATCCCCCTCGGGAGTTTCACGCCGTTTTGAACAATGTGTTCACTTTACTTCCACCTTGCCCGACCGTTTTTCGAGGAAATCCCGCAACCGCGCCTTGGCTTCGGGAGCAGACTGGGCGATCGCTGCGGCGAGCGACTCCATCATCAGGCCCTGCTCCTGACTGGCGTCCGCAATGCGCGGAAGCACATGCATCAAAGCGTAATTGGTCATGCGCGCGTTGCCCGCCACCTTTTTCGCCAATTCGATGGCCGTGGCAAGCCCCTGTCCCGCATCGACAACATACTGCGAGAAACCCAGCGGCCGGCCTTCTTCGGCCTTGATGACGCGCCCGGTCATCATCATGTCCATCATCAGCGCCACACCCACAAGCCGGGGCAGACGCACCGAACCGCCGCCCCCGACAAAAATCCCCCGCTGCCCCTCGGGCAACGCGTAGTAGGCCGAAGTTTCCGCCACGCGGATATGCGCCGCACAGGCAAGTTCCAGCCCGCCGCCGATCACCGCGCCCTGAAGCGCCGCGATCACCGGCACTTTGCCGAACTGGATTTTTTCCAGCGCGCCATGCCACATGCGCGAGTGCATCAGGCCCTGGACAGCATCGCGCTCGGTCAGCTCGGAGAGATCCAGCCCTGCACTGAAATTCGCGCCAACGCCATGAAGCACCACGGCTCCGACCCCGTCGGGGATATCGACGAACACGCGCTCCAGCGCTTCAACCATGCCGTCATTGAGCGCATTGCGCTTGGCCTCCCGCGTGAGGGCGACCAGGAGGATGTTGTCGCGGCGCTCTACGGAAATTGAATCTGGATGGCTTGAACCCACGCGGCACCCCTATTGTTATGCTGCGTAACAATGTAGCAGCGGCATTTCACAAGGTCAACGGTTAGAATCAGGCGACGAGGCGACGCCTCGGAAGAATCCGTCGCGCACCGCAACAAAATATCCCCGGCCCGGGGCAAACAGTCATGAAATCAAAAGCAAAGCCACCCATAAAGCCCCGGGGGAATAGCCCGGCCCCGGTTCCCGCGCCACGCCTTGCGCGCCGTCGCACCGCGCGCAGCCTTCCCGCCACGGACGACAATGACGTCCTGGTTTCCGACGGAGAACTCAGCGGCCTCATCGGATACG
>CAIUKQ010000358.1 GCA_903899705.1 uncultured beta proteobacterium | reverse complement strand
TCACGGATCTGGTGGCACTTGTCGCCTCGGTCGGCAATTTCTCAATGACCTGTCTGACAGCCAATACCTTCGGCATAGACCCTCCGAAGGAGAACCCGATTCCGCTTGCGCAATAGCACCCCGACTCCGGGGATTTATTCCGGGCCCCGGGCCTGGTCGTAAACAGTGCCCTGGCGCTAAGCCGCAACCGCCGTCAACAGGTCCTTCCCGCCGAATTTCTCAAGCCACTTCGGAATGATTTCCGGGTTGACCACGTGCTTGGGTATCTTGCCCCGCAGCGCATCGTAGATCGCCTGTTCCACCCAGGGGGCTGCGATGTTCAGGCCAGTGCCCTGATTGTTGGAAACCATGTGCGGCGAGAGCAGAACCTTGTCGCCCATCTTCAGGAAGCGAAGATCCGCAGGGGGCGGCTCCTCGGGCAGTACATCGAGTATGGCGGCGGCGATGCGGTCCGCATCCAGCGCGTCGGCCAGCGCATCGATGTCTATGATGTTGCCACGCGCATGGTTCGCGAGAATCGCCGTCTTCTTCATCAGGGCGATCTGCTTTGCGCCAATGAGCTTGTGCGTCTCCTTCGTGAGGTTGCAATGGACGGTGACGATATCCGATTGCTTGAGCAGCGACTCCAGATCGACCCGGTGCACGTTATGGTGCACGAACAAAGAGTCATCCGCATAGGGGTCGCAACCAATCAGGCGGACGCGCCAGGGCGCAAGCAGGTCCGCCACGCGCCCGCCAATGCGTCCGAGGCCGATGATGCCGACGGTGAGGCCCGGGTAGTTGTCGATCTGCCGGGGCCCCAGGTACTGGCCCTGAAGCGAGCGGTCGCGCCAGCCGCCCGCCTTGATGAAGCGGTCCTTTTCGCGCACCTTCTTCAGCACCGCCAGGATATTGGCCATGGTGCCTTCGGCCACGCCACCCCAGTTGGATTCGGTAGGGCTGTGCACCACCAGCACGCCCTGCTCGATGGCCGCATCCAGATCGATGTTGTCAAAACCCACGGTGTAGAACGCCACCAGCCGCAGGTTGGGCGCGCCCGCAAGGGACTTGCGGGTCACGGTCATGGTCTTGTTGGCCACGCAGGCCGCCGCGTCGGTGTCGGCATCGAAGGCGACGTCGAAGCGCTGGCGGATGTTTGCCATGTCCATCCAGGACATGGCGGGCAGCTTGAGGTTGATGCCCGCATGTTTCATGCGCTCGTGCGTCGCGCCCGACTCATCAACCGGCGCGGCTATATCGACTTTGGGTCCTGACATGGTGGCTCTCCGCAATGAAGGGTTTGCTATTTCGATTCAGGCAGCGCGCTGCCTTCGGCGAAAAATTTTCCGGGAACGATGTTCGATCCGTCCCGGTTGGGCGCGCGGGTATCCTTCACGCCCTGCCACCATTTGCGGCTGTCTTTTACCCAAGGCTGCACGGCGGTTGCCGCCACGCGCAGCAGCACCACCGGCACCGACCCGGTGTTGGTGAACATGTAATAACAGCCGCGCGGGAGCATGATGCCCTGGTGCTTGTGAAGGGTGACCTTGTGCTGGTCGGGATCGACAAAAGTGGCCTCGCCATCGAGGACGATGAAGAAGTGATCCTCGGTCATGTGCGTGTGCAGAAAATTCTCGCCGCCCTCGGCGTAGATCTTGATCGACACCTTCATCAGGTCCGTTTCCGACACGAAATTGTCGATCATCCCGGTGGACACCAGCGATGTCTTGAGGCTGAACAATTGCGGCTTCACGGATTCTTCGGCGGCGTTCTCGGCTTGCATCTGGGCGGACATGGTTTCTCCTTGGTTTTAACGGTATTGCACCGGGAATTCTCAAATTCCCCGAACACAGGCGCAAGTGTAGACGCTACTCAGGCTGGATGCCCGCGGCCTTCATCAGACGTCCGACCGATTCGTAATCGCCACGCAGGAAGGCTCCGAACTCCTCGCTTGAGGCAGGGTCGGCGAGCGTGCCGAGGCCGCCGATCCGTGCCTTGACGTCGGGTTGGCTCGCGGCCCTGACCACCTCGTCGGAAAGACGCCGCACCACGGCCGCCGGCGTGCCTGCCGGCGCGAAGGTGCCGATCCAGCTTCTGGGTCGCTCGAACCCGGGCAAGGCTTCGATCACGGTGGACACCGAGGGCAGCTTGTCGAATCGCTGCCCGCCGTTGATACCGATGACCTTGAGCTTGCCGGAATCGGAAAACGGCAGGAAACTTGAAAGCGTGGTGAAGACGATGTCCACGCGTCCCGCCACCAGATCGGTCTCCGACTGTGGCGCGTTCTTGTAGGGAACATGAACCATCCTGATCCCCGTCATTTGTTCGATCAGTACGCCCGAGAGGTGATGGGTCGTGCCGATGCCGGGCGTGCCGTAATTGACCTTGCCGGGATTTTTCCGCGCGTACTCGATCAGTTCACCGATGCTCGAGACCGGCAGACTCATGGTCGCCGCAATCGCCGATGTCGCTTCGCCAATGCGGGCAACCGGAACGAAATCCTTGAGCGTGTCGTAGGGCATGTCCTTTACCAGAAATCTCCTCAGGGTCATGGCGCTGTTGGTGCCGTACAGCAGCGTATAACCATCGGGCGCGGAACGGGCCACCTGCGTCGCGCCAACCGCCCCACCCGCGCCGCTTTGCCCGTCAACGATGATCGGTTGCCCCAGATACTGGCTGGCCCGGTCCATGACCACGCGTGCATTTGTCTCACCGCCGCCCGAAATGGTGAGAACCATGCGTATCGGTTTGGTCGGAAAGGTTTGTGCATGCGCCGCGACAGTCGTGCCCATGGCCATCCATGCGAACGCATGGATGGCCGACTGTTTTACTTTCAGCTTCAAGCCCGAACCTTCACGACGCACCTCATATGACGATATTTTCATAATAATCAAATGCTTATAAAGCCACTTAAGCTGTCAGCACGATCTTGCCGCGCACATGCCCTGTTTCACTCAGCGTGTGCGCGTCGCCAACCTTCTCCAGCGGAAAGCTTGCTGCCAGTTCAACCTTGATCTTGCCGGCGTCAATCAGGGCACCGATTTCACGCAACTGCGCGCCGTCGGGCCTCACGCTTTGTGCCTTGCATTGCATACCTGCGGCGGCGGCCTTCGCGGCATCGGGCGGTCCGAGCGCGCACACCAGCATGCCGCCGGGTTTCATGACTCCCCAGGACCGCGCCTGCACTTCACCCGCCACGAGATCGATAACCAGATCAATGTCGCGCACCACAGTCTCGAATTTCGTCGTGTTGTAGTCGATCACCTCCTGCGCGCCGATGCCGCGCAGGTAATCATGATTGCGCGCCGACGCAGTCGCAATCACGTAGCCGCCCAGATGGTGCGCAAGCTGCACCGCGAATCCACCCACGCCGCCGGCCGCTGCATGCACCAGCACCCGTTGACCCGGTTTGAGATTGCCGTTTTCGTTGAGCATCTGCCAGGCCGTCAGCGCCGCCAGCGGCACGGCGCCCGCTTTCGCGAAATTGAGCGTGATCGGCTTGGGTGCCACCGCCGACGCCTTCGCCACCGCATATTCGGCATAACCGCCTTCGCGGCCGATCATCGAATACACCGCGTCGCCGCGGCTGAAGTCCTTCACCGAGGCCCCGGTCTCCTCCACCGTCCCGGCAACGTCGCAGCCCAGATGATAGGGCAGCGTGTACATCGCGCGACGCGATCCCTCGCGGATCTTCCAGTCCAGCGGATTGATCGATGCGCCGTGCACCCGGATCAGGACTTCGTCGAACTTGGGCACGGGGCGCGGGAGGACCTCAACCTTGAGGACCTCCGGACCGCCCCATTCATGAATACGTATGGCTTTGGGCATGTCTTTTTTTTCGATTCAGGTTTATCCGCGCCCGATGAAGGACGGCATGTGGTTGGGAAGGATGACGGAAGAAAACAGGTTCACTTCGTCGGGCAGGCTGCACATCAGGGTCGCCAGGCGCCCGATGTCGTGCGGGAACATGATGAAGTCCGCCGGCGTCTTGCCAGGTCCCGGGCCGCCGCGCGTGGCATTGAAGTTCGAGGCCGTGGGGCCGGGGTGGATCACCGAGGAGACGATGTTGTACTGCCGGCCATCGAGCGTCAGCGAACGCGTGAGGCCTTCGATGGCCATCTTGGTTGCCGCGTAGGGGGCGGAATTGGTGCGCGGCGTCTGAGCCGAAATGCTGCCGATGTTGATGATGCGCCCGCCTCCGTGGTCCTTCATGAACTTGAAGGCCTCGCGACTGCACATGAATGCCGCGGTCAGGTTGATGTCCACCACGGACTGCCATTGAGCGAGCGTCATCTGCCAGGTCGGGGTGTTCACTGCAACGCCGGCGTTGTTGACCAGGATGTCGACCTTCCCGAATGCCGCAAGCGTCTTCTCGAAAAGCGCAAGCACCTCTGGCTCTTTTGTGACATCGGCCTGCACGGCAATCGCCTTGCCGCCGTCGGCATTGATCTGCGCGGCAACCGCGTCAATGAGCTCCTTGCGACGGCCATTGATGACCACCTTGGCCCCTTCCTTCGCAAAGACCTCGGCAATGCCCTTTCCGATACCCGTATTCGATCCGGTGATGATCGCAACCTTATCCTGCAACTGACCCATGAGATGACTCCTTTATTGATGATGCCGGTTGGATTGCGCGACCTGCCTGGCAGGTATTGCGCAATCCGAATTGGAACGGGGGCAAGTATCGCCGAAACCGGCGTTCCGGTTTTAAGTGGTGCGCTGGAGCAAGCCTGAAAAAAACGGCCTGATCAGAATGGACTGAGCCGGTTCCATCCGATGGGTCAGGCCGCGGTCTGCGTCAGCATGCCGGCTGACTGGATGAATTCAATGATGGTGTCCAGCCCCTGCCCGGTCTTGAGATTGGAAAAAACAAACGGGCGCTCGCCGCGCATTTTCTTCGCATCACGATCCATGACCTCGAGCGACGCGCCCACCATGGGGGCCAGATCGATCTTGTTGATCACGAGCAGGTCGGACTTGGTGATGCCGGGACCACCCTTTCGCGGAATCTTGTCGCCGGCCGCGACATCGATGACGTAGAGCGTGAGGTCCGAGAGCTCCGGGCTGAAGGTCGCGGCAAGGTTGTCTCCCCCGGATTCGATGATGATCATGTCGAGCCCGGCAAACCGCCGGTTGAGTCGCGCCACGGCCTCGAGATTGATCGATGCGTCCTCGCGGATGGCGGTGTGCGGGCAGCCGCCGGTCTCCACGCCGATGATGCGCTCGGGCGCAAGCGCCTCGTTCTTTACCAGAAACTGCGCATCCTCCTCGGTGTAGATGTCATTGGTCACCACCGCAATATTGAATTTGTCGCGCAGGGCGCGGCACAGTGACAGTGTCAGCGCGGTCTTTCCGGATCCAACCGGTCCGCCGATGCCGACGCGCAGGGCCTGGGTATCGCTCATGGTGTTTCTTTCAGGAACGGAAAAGACGGGAATATTGCGTTTCGTGGCGGCTCGCGGCGAGTGCAAGACCGGGAGCAAAGCTGCCCAGTTCGTCGTCCGCCATCGCCAGCGCCGAATCGACAAGCACAGGCAGTGTTTCGCCCAGGGCGAACAGGATCCGCTGGCCATCGGTCTGGCCCAGGGGAACCGCTTTCAGCGCCGCCATCACCTGGTTTTCAAGCCAGGACCACAAATAGGCGAGCAGCGCTTCTCGCGGAGCGATATTCCACTGCGAAGCCACAAATGAAAACGCCGTGGGAAAGGCGGGTTCGTCCATGGATGCGAGATGGGCAAGGCCTGCGGCGTCAAACCCGGCAAGAGAAATCAGCAATCGGCGCAGCGAATAGCCCATCTGCACGCTTTCGGCCCGCAACTCGGCCGCTTCGCGGGTTGCCAGCACCACGTCGTTCCAGCGCTCCACACCCTGCCAGTCCGACGTCCGCCAGGCCTCGGCCAGACGCAACAGGCCGGGTGCTTCGGTGCGGGCCATTGAAAATACGAGCACGTCGGCGATCCAT
>CAIUKQ010000357.1 GCA_903899705.1 uncultured beta proteobacterium | reverse complement strand
GCAGGAGAGCATGGGCGGGGTGGTCGACCGGACCCAGGAGAATCTCGTCGCAACGGACAGGGGCATCATCATGGCGCGCCACCGTCTGATGCAGGCCGCGACGGAACTGGTGGAAAGCGGAAAGACGCCGCCGGGAGTGGATGTCTCGCATCAGCGAGTGCGCTCGGCCGCGATCATCCTGGCACCCGATCTGCCATTCAAGGAGGGTGCCAAAGAGGCGCTGACGGCAACGGAAGGGAAGGCGCCGGCGACGGTCTGATTGCCTTTCATACGGTACTTACGCTGTACGATACGGCGTTTCTATAATGCGGCGCAGGCGCCGGACCAACATGAAACGCCATGATATTTGTTTCGCGGCGATTGCCCTGTTCGCAACGCTGGCAGCTTGCGCGCCGGAAAAGCCTGACACCCTGCAGGGCTACGCGGAGGGTGAATACGTGCTTCTGGCCGCGCCCGCATCGGGTACGCTGCAGAAACTGCATGTGAAGCGCGGGCAGCAGGTTGCCAAGGGCCAGACGCTGTTTGAACTGGATCGCATCAGCGAGGAGGCGGGCCGGCAGGAGGCCCGGGACCGGGTGCGCGCGGCCGAAGACCGGCTCGCCAACCTGCGCGCCGGCCGGCGGCCCGCCGAGATCGAGGCGAACGTGGCTCAAACCGAGCAGGCCAGGGCATCGCGTGAACTCTCGCGGCTGCAGTTGCAACAGCAGGAACGCCTGTTCGCATCGGGTTTCATCTCCAAGGCGCAACTCGATATTGCGCGCGCCAATGTGGAGCGCGACGTCTCGCGCGTCACCGAAACCGAGGCGCAGCGGCGAATCGCCGAACTGAGCCTGGGTCGCGAAGCGGAAATCCGCGCAGCACGCGCCGATGTGGATACGGCGCGTGCCGTCCTTGCCCAAGCCGCCTGGCGGCAGGCGCAGCGCGGCGCGGTGGCGCCCGTTGACGCGTTGGTGCATGACACCTTCTTTGTCGAGGGTGAATGGGTCGCGGCGGGGCGGCCCATCGCCAGCCTGTTGCCGCCCGGCAATCTCAAGTTGAAATTCTTTGTGCCTGAGGCGCGGCTGGGCTCGATCGCGCTGGGGCAGAAAGTCACGGCGGTCTGCGATGGCTGCACCTCGCCCATCGGGGCCTCCATCAGTTACATCTCGCGCCAGGCGGAATTCACGCCGCCTGTGCTCTACAACCGCGACTCGCGCTCGAAGCTTGTCTACCTGGTCGAGGCGCGGCCGTCGCCCGAGGATGGCCGACGGTTGCGGCCCGGCCAGCCGCTGGACGTGAGTCTGGGACCGCAGATTGCGAGCACGGCCGCGCCCGGCTCGGCGCGCTGAGTCTTCCCGGCTGATCGAACCATGACAACCGGCGAGCTGGTCATCGACGTGCACGGGCTCAACAAAAGCTTCGGCAAAAAACATGTGGTGAAGGATTTTTCGCTGCAGGTGAAGCGCGGCGAGATCCACGGCTTTCTCGGGCCCAACGGCAGCGGCAAGACCACATCGATACGCATGCTGTGCGGCCTGCTCACGCCGGATTCGGGCAGCGGCACCTGCCTGGGTTACGACGTGCTGCGCGAAACCGCATCGATCAAGCGCGAGGTCGGTTACATGACGCAGAAGTTTTCGCTGTGGGAGGACCTGACGCTGCGCGAGAACCTGGATTTCGTGGCGCGCATGTACGGCATGGCAGACCGCCGTGCCGCGGTGGCCGGGACGCTGGAGACGCTGGGCCTGGTTTCCCGTCAGAACCAGCTCGCCGGTTCGCTCTCGGGGGGGTGGAAGCAGCGCCTGGCGCTGGCCGCCTGCATGCTGCACCGGCCGCGTCTTTTGCTGCTGGATGAACCGACCGCGGGAGTGGACCCCAAGGCGCGGCGCGATTTCTGGGAGGAGCTGCACCGCCTTGCCGGCGAGGGCCTGTCGGTGCTGGTGTCGACACATTACATGGATGAAGCCGAACGCTGTCATCGCCTTGCCTACCTTGCTTACGGGAATCTGCTCGCAGTCGGAACGGCGCAGGAAGTTGTCGAGGCGCGGGGCCTTGCCGTGTACACCATCGTCGGACCGGACCCGACCGCCATCGCCGCGCGCCTGCGTGGAACTCCGGGCGTTCTGCAGGTCACACCCTTTGGCAATACGCTGCACGTGGCAGGCACCGATGCGGCGCAGCTCGAAGCCGCGTTGGCGTTTCTGCGTGCTGACCGCTCCTGCAAGGTGGAACCCTCCGCGGCGACGCTGGAGGACGTCTTCATCAGTCTGATGCCCGATTCGCCGGAGGCAACGCAATGAGCGGCAGGGGTTTTTCACTGTCGCGCTGGCTGGGAATAATTCTTAAAGAATTCATACAGTTACGAAGGGATAAGCTCACCTTTGGCATGGTGGTTGCGATCCCGGTGATCCAGTTGTTGTTGTTCGGGTACGCCATCAATGCCGATCCGAAGAACCTGCCGGCGGCGGTGTTGTCCGCTGATGAAAGTCCGTATTCGCGCAGCTTTGTTCGTGCGCTTGAGAACAGCGGATATTTCCAGGTGGTGAAGCAGCTGGGCAGCGAACGCGAGGCCGAGGAGCTGCTGTTGCACGGTGACGTGCAGTTCGTGGTGAACATACCGGCCGACTTTTCGCGTCGCATCGCGCGCGGTGAGACCGCCACGCTGCTGGTCGAGGCGGATGCCACCGATCCGGCCGCCACATCCAATGCGGTGGCGGCGCTGCTGCAACTGGCCAATACCGCCATCGATCGCGACCTTCTGGGCGTGCTGCAGAATCCGGCGCCCTTGCCGCCGGTGGTGGACCTGCGGGTGCACCGGCGATACAACCCGGAAGGCGTGACCGCGTACAACATTGTGCCGGGGCTCCTGGGCACCATCCTCACCATGACCCTGGTGCTCATGACGGGCCTTGCGATGACGCGCGAGCGCGAGCGCGGCACCTTCGAGAACCTGTTGTCCACCCCGGCGCTGCCCATCGAAGTGATGACCGGCAAGATCATCCCCTACATCATCGTCGGTCTGATCCAGGTGACGCTCATCTACTTCTTCGGCACCTGGCTGTTTCATGTGCCCATGGAGGGCGACATCGTGCTCCTGTATTTCGTGCTTCTGGTCTTCATCGCCGCGAACCTCACCATTGGCATCACCTTTTCGGCAATCGCCACCAATCAGTTGCAGTCCATGCAGATGATGGTTCTGTACTTCATGCCCTCGCTGCTGCTGTCGGGTTTTGCATTTCCGTTCCGCGGCATGCCGGAATGGGCGCAGTGGATCGGGAACCTGCTGCCACTCACGCACTTCCTCATCCTGATCCGGGGCATCATGCTGAAGGGAAATTCTCTCTTCGAATTGTGGCCGGCGCTGTGGCCCATTCTTGCCTTTACCCTTGCAGTGATGTTGCTGGGCCTGGGGTTTTACCGGCGCACGCTGGATTGACCGAGCTTTGCCTCAAGGTACGAGAACAGGTCATCAAGCGTGACCAGTTTCATGTAGTCCGCTTCCGGGATGTCCACTCCGAGCCCGGCATGCAGCCCCAGCAGGAAATTGAGCCAGTCCATCGAATCCAGATCCACCTGATCGCGCAACGGCACGCCGGACTCGAGTTCATCAGGTAGGACTTCGGGCGCGATGCGATGCAACGTGTCAAAAACCGCTTTTCGCAGCGCATCGGCTCCATCCGGTAGCATATTCAAGGTTTGCCTTCCTCCAGTTTTTCCGGTTCCTGAAGCAACCCCGCGACATGGGTCAGGAACAGTGCGCCGCGATGTCCGTCGCTGGTGCGGTGGTCCGCCGACAAGCTGGCGGTCAGCACCGGCATCGCAACAAGTTTTCCTTTTTCAACCCACGGCCTGTCGGTGATTTTCCCGAACCCGACCAGGGCCACCTGCGGCGGGTAGATGACTCCCTGCACCAGATCCACTCCCTGTTCGCCAAGGTTGGTCACCGTGATGGTTGCGTCGCTCATCTCCGAGCTGCGAAGGGTGAGCGCGCGGGCTCTCGCGACAAGGTCTGCGAGTCGGTGCATGAGTTCATCCAGGTTCATCGATGCAATATCACGAATCGCCGGCGCGATGAGTCCGCCCTGGCGAAGAGAAATGGCCACGCCGAGGTGGATTCCCGCGCCGGGCACGAATGCGCCGTTCTGGAACCAGCCGTTCAGTTCGGGATATTTCTTAAATGCGAGCGCGACCGCTTTCAGCAGCGGCGCGGCCATCAGCAGCCGCCCGGTAATCGCACGCCCCTCGTTGCGCTGCGCGAGCCAGGCGGAGGCGCGCGCCATGGGTACGTCGGTTGCCAGGTAGTAGTGCGGGATTTCGCGCTTCGAGCGCGCCATTGCGGCGCCAATTGCGTGGCGCATTTCCGTGGTGCGATCCTTTGGCGGGCCTTTGGAGGCGGCAGCCTTTTCAATGTCTTCGCGCGTGATGGCCCCTCGCGGCCCGGTGCCGTTGATCGCCGCGAGATCCACGTCCAGTTCGCGGGCGAGCGCGCGCGCCGCGGGACTTGCGGGCCTCCGCATTTCGGATTGCGCCGCCGCCGCTGCTGCCGGCGAATCGGGCGCAGCCACCGGGGCAGGTGTTGCCGCCAAGGATGGGGCGGCATTGCGCTGCTGCACTTCGGCGTGTTCCGCGGATTCCCCCGGTTCGAGCAGCCGCACCATGGGCGTGCCCACCGGCACCTTGTCGCCGATTTTCAGGGTCAGCTCGTGCACCACACCTTCCTGCCAGATTTCCACGTCGATTGCCGACTTGCTGGTATCGACCACCGCAATGACATCGCCTTTGCTCACCTTGTCGCCGGGTTTAATTCTCCATTCGAGGAGCGTGCCTTCCTCCATTTCGGCCCCTAGCGACGGGAGCTTGAATTCGATCATTGCGCGGTCTTTCCGAGAAGCTGCAGCACCGCGGCCACGACGGACTCCGGCTGCGGCAAAGCGGCTTCCTCCAGGTGCTTTGCGTAGGGCATCGGCACCTCGGCACTGCATACTCGCGCCACGGGTGCGTCCAGGTCATAAAACGCCTGCTCCATGATTCGAGCCATGATTTCTGCGGCAAGGCTGCCTGAACGCCATCCTTCATCAACGATGACCGCGCGACGCGTTCGCCTTACCGACGCCATGATGGTCGCGTCATCCAGCGGCCGCAGCACCCGCAGATCGATCACCTCCGCGCCAATGCCCTGAGAGGCGAGGCGCTCTGCAGCGGCCATGGCCTTCCACACGGTGCCGCCATAGGCGATCAGCGTGACATCGCCCCCCGGGCGCAGCACCCTGGCAGAACAAAGGTCGGCCTTTGCCCAGTTCGGTGACAACTCGCCTTCCATGGGATAGAGCATGGCGTGTTCGAATACGATCACCGGATCGGGGCTTGCAAGTGCGGGCGCCAGCATGCCGCGCGCGTCATCCACGGTCGCCGGCGCAATCACCGTCAGTCCGGGCACGTGGGCATACCAGTTCTCGAAGCTGTGTGAATGCTGCGCGGCCAGCTGCCGGCCGGCGCCCGTGGACATGCGGATGACCACCGGTACGCTGAACTGCCCGCCAGACATGTGGCGGTACAACGCTGCCGTGTTGACGATCTGATCGAGCGCGAGCAGGCTGAAGTTGACGGTCATCACCTCGACGATCGGACGCATGCCGCCCAACGCGGCGCCAATGCCTGCTCCGACGAATCCCAGTTCTGAAAGCGGCGCATCGCGTATGCGCTCGGGCCCGAACTCCTCGAAAAAGCCCTTTGACACCGCGTAGGAACCGCCGTACTTGCCCACGTCCTCGCCCATCAGGAACACGCGCGGGTCGCAGGCGAGGGCATCGTGCAGGGCCTGGCGCAGCGCCTCGCGATAGGTGATTTTCACGGCGCCGCCTGTGTATGCACGTCCCGCGCAAGGTCATCGACGGATTCCCAGGTGCCCTCTTCGGCGAATGCAACGGCGAGGTCAACTTCGCGCTGGGCCTCGGCATCGATGGCGAGGAATGTCTGCTCGGTGAGCTTTCCTTCCGACTTGAGGCGGTTGGTGAGATTGTGGATCGGCCCGTTCTTCTTCCATGCCTCGATCTCGGCCTTGTCCCGGTACAGGTCGGGATCGAACATGGAATGGGCGCGGTAGCGGTAGGTCTGGAACTCGACGAACACGGGGCCGGCACCGTCGCGAACCCGGTTGACGGCGTCGCGCGCCGCTTCGTAACAGGCGACCACATCCATGCCATCCGCCCTCGCCGTGGTGACGTCATAGGACGCGGCTTTTGCGCACAGGTCCGTCTGTGATTCCGAGCGCGCAAGTGCGGTGCCCATCGCATAGAGGTTGTTTTCGCAGAAAAAAACCACCGGCAGCTTCCACAGCGCCGCGAGATTCATCGATTCGTGGAAAGCACCCTCGGCCACGGCGCCTTCGCCGAAGAATACCGCCGTCGCGCGCCTGCCGCCCTGCATCTTCTCTGCAAGCGCAAGGCCCGTGGCAAGGGGCAGGCCGCCCCCCACGATTGCGTTTCCGCCGTACAGCCGCGCTTTCGCGTCGAACAGGTGCATCGATCCGCCGCGTCCGCGAGAGCATCCTTCCAGCTTGCCGTACATCTCGGCCATGATGGCGCCGGCGGCGATCCCCCTTGCAAGGGCGTGGCCATGTTCCCGATAGGTCGCGACAATGCTGTCATCGGTGGCCAGCGCATGGACCGCGCCAACGCCGACCGCCTCCTCGCCGATGTACAGATGCAGGAAGCCGCGTATCTTCTGCTGTCCATAGAGGTCGGCGCAGCGCTCCTCGAACCGTCGGATGCGCACCATGTCACGAAGCATGGCAAGGGCGAGACCGGTTTCGATCGGTACCGGTTTCGGTGCCGCTGTTTCATGGCTGGTCATGTGTCCGCCTCAAGCGTGGAGATGTCTCGCTCCGGCAATCCGAGTTCGCGCGCCTTCAGCAGGCGGCGCATGATCTTGCCGCTGCGTGTTCGCGGCAGGCTGGGCAGAAAGGCGATCTCCTTGGGAGCCACGGCCGCCCCCAACCTGCGGCGGGCATGGCCCAGAAGTTCGAGGTTCAGCTCGTCGCTCGCGGCGAATCCTGTCTTGAGAGAGACAAATGCCTTGACGGATTCTCCCGTCACCGGATCGGGCTTGCCGATGACGCCCGCCTCTGCGACCGCGGGGTGCTCCATCAGGGCGCTTTCCACTTCGAACGGCCCGATGAGGTGGCCTGCGGACTTGATGACGTCGTCCGCGCGGCCGATAAACCAGTAGTAACCGTCTTCGTCGCATTTGGCGAGATCTCCTGTCAGGTAGTGGTCGCCGGCAAAGCATTTCCGGTAGCGTTCCTCCTGGCCAAGGTACCCGCGAAACATGGAGGGCCAGCCCGCGCGCAGCGCCAGTTCGCCTTCCACGTTCGGTTCCGTGATTTCTTCGCAGGCGCCGCTGTCCTGAGGCCTGCGGATGATGCACGCCTGCATTCCCGGTAGCGGTTTTCCCATTGATCCGGGCTTGATGTCCATGGCCGGCGTGTTCGCAATGACAATGCCGCCGGTTTCTGTCTGCCACCAGTTGTCGTGTATCGGCAGCCCGAAGGCGTCCTCGCCCCACCAGACGGCCTCCGGATTGAGCGGCTCGCCGACGCTCGCGATGAACCGCAGGGCCGGGAACCGGAATTTTCTCGCCAGTTCCGTGCCCGCCTTCATCAGCATGCGTATCGCAGTGGGGGCCGTGTACCAGACCGTGACCCTTTCTTCCTGCAGCAGCCGGTACCAGCCTTCGGCATCAAATTCCGCCTCGTCGACAATACTGGTGACCCCGTGCAGCAGTGGTGCAATGATGCCGTAGGAGGTGCCGGTAACCCAGCCCGGGTCGGCGGTGCACCAGAACACGTCATCGGCATGCAGATCAAGGGCATAGCGGCCCGTCGAGAAATGCGTCACCGCGGCGCCATGGGCGTGCATCGCTCCTTTGGGCGTGCCGGTGGTGCCGCTGGTGAAATGCAGGAGGGCGAGGTCATCCTCCGATGTGCGTTCGGATTCAAAGTGATCGGAGGCCGCCGCCATAAGCGTGGCGAGGTCGTGCGTTCCAGGTACACGGGTACGCGCGCCGTTCTCGCCCACCAGCAGGATGTGCTCAAGCGCCGGCAGGTCCCCGGTAATGCCGGATACTTTGCGTCTGTAGAGGGTTTCGGTGGTGAGCAGCACTCGCCCTTCGCCAATGGCCATGCGTGTCCTGATCGGTTCCGGGCCGAAAGCAGAGAACAGGGGCGAGACAACCGAACCGTTTTTGAGCGCCCCCAGCACGCCGATATAGAGTTCCGGAATCCTGCCTGCAAGGATGAAGATCCGGTCACCCCGGCCGACACCCAGGGCACGCAGGGCATTTGCAAATCGATTGGTTTGTAGCGCCAGTTCCGAATAGCTAAAATCTCTTCTGCGTTTGTCGCGGCCGACAAAGCGGAAAGCGGTTCGGTCGCGGACCGGGGTGTTCAGGTGCCTGTCAACGGCGGCATGGCCAATGTTGATTCCGCCCCCGGGGGCAATGCCCAATTCGGCGGACACGCGTTGCCAGGAGAATTGCCGGCACTCAGCCTCATAGTCGAGCAGGTGCGCCCGGGGATATCCCGTTTGCGCGCTCTTTCGGATGATTGCAGCCCGCATTGCGTGTCCTTATTTTCGGCTCAGTGGTATTCGGGCTGGTACATGAACCCGCGCAACGCCTCGGCGAGATTCACCGGCCGGGGAATGCCCGCCAGGCCGTGATCGAATGCGACGCCGGCCACCGCCTCCGCGACCGAGGCGGCGACATCGCGCATCTTCGATTGCGGCGGAAAAACGCGGCCCAGCCGAAGGTCCTCTTCCGTGACCATGCGCGTCAGCGCCTGCGCGGCGGCAATGAACATCGGACGGGCAACACGTTTAGCGCCGCTATAGATCAGGCCCAGACCTACTCCGGGGAAGATGTAGGAGTTATTGGCCTGGCCCGGGGAAAAGGTGCGACTGGCGATGGTGACCGGGTCGAATGGGCTGCCGCTGGCGAAAATCGCCTGACCGTGGGTGTGCGCATACGCTTGTTCGGCGGTGCACTCGGCTTTCGAGGTCGGGTTCGACAGCGCCAAGATCACAGGCCGATGGGCGGCTTCCCCCATCGCTTTAAGGATGGTTGACGTGAACAGTCCACCCTGTCCCGACGCGCCGATCAGTACGGATGGCTTGAAGGCCGTGATGGCATCGCCCAGGCTCGAGGGGGCTTCCATGTGGTGAGCGACGCGGCGCTTGTGTTTTGAAAGGTCGCCGCGCTCCGTGACGATGGCGCCTTTTGAATCCATAAACAGGCACCTTGAACGCGCCTCGCCTTCAGTGAGGCCTTCGCTGCGCATGGCGCTGACCGCCATCTCGCCAATGCCCAGGGCGGCCTGACCGGCCCCGGCAAACAGGAGGCGCTGGTCCGACAACCTGCCGCCAGTTATCCGGCAGGCCGTGTTCAGTCCCGCCAGGCCCATGGCGCCGGTGCCCTGCACGTCATCGTTGAAACAGCACAGCCGCCCGCTGTATCGCCCGAGGAGGTGGAATGCATGTTCGTTGTTGAAATCCTCGAACTGGAGTACCGCGCCGGGGAAAACCGACTGGATCGCAGTGACGAATTCGTCGAGGAATTCGTCGTAGGCGGGTCCGGTCAGCCGTGGTTCCCGCCGGCCGAGATAAAACGCGTCATTGCGGATGCTTTCGGTATTTGTACCGACATCGAGGGTGATCGGAAGGCAGCGCGCCGGGTCAATTCCCGCACACGCCGTATAGAGCGTGAGCTTGCCAATCGGGATGCCCATGCCGTTTGCGCCCAGGTCACCGAGGCCAAGGATGCGGCCCCCGTCAGTGACGACGACCATCGCGATATTGCTGCCGCCAAAGTGGCCGAGGATTCGGGCGATGTGGCCGCGGTCGCGAGGCGTGAGGTACAGACCACGCGGCCTCACGTAGCGAAGGCTCCATTCCTGGCAGGCCTGGCCGACCGTGGGGGTATATACAATCGGCAGCAGTTCCTGCAGGTTATCGAGGAGCACCCGGTAGAACAGCGTTTCGTTCTCGTTTTGCAGGGCCGACAGATACAGGTACCGCTCGATCGGCGCTGTGATGCCGCGAAGATTTTCCATGACCCTGGCGGCCTGCTCGACAAGCGTTTCGACCCGGGGCGGCAGCAGACCGGCAAGTCCCAAGTGCTCACGGTCACGGTCCGTGAAGGCTGTGCCACGATTGGCTAACGGCACGCGCAAAACGGCGGGAATTGGCGCGTGCGCGGTTTGCACTAGGAAGCGCCCCCGGGTTTTTCAGCATGCCGGCAGTGCACCGTCACCACATGCCTTGCGACAGTGATCACCTCCGGGGATTTTCCGCCAAGGATGACCAGTGTTACCTCCGGTTCAAGCAATTCACCGGTGATTGCACCGACGCGCACCCGCGTACCCTTCGCGATCAACCGTCCGTTTGCGTTTGCCGGTTCCAGAAACTCCAGTTCCTGCCCAACTTCCAGATTGAACATGGCCGCTCCGATTCAGAAGGCGAGGCACGATCTCCTCATTGCGATGCTGCAATTGTCGAGCCGCAGCCGTATTGCGGTTTGATTTTTCGCAAATGTGCTGTAGTAAAACGGTCCAGCCTTTTTTCTGTGCATTGTCCGGAAGGAGGTTCCAATGAGAAATTTCGCATCGCCTGACGGGCGTCATGGATTCGATCAATTTGCGACGTTCGGTACGTTCGTTCACGCGCGAGAAGCCCGACCACGCAACCGTGCGCGGGCATGGCAAGCATTGTTCCTGCATTCATGCCAGGTACCACTCACAAACGCATAAAAAGTGTACGCGAGCCCAAGGCGGCTGCCGAGCCCCGATGCCGCTCCTTTGACCTGCGTCAAGCCCCCGGGGCGACATTGGGAGGAGACTGAACCACGCTCACATCAAGGGGGGCTTAAATGACGACCAGCAAGTTTGCCCAGGGCAAGACCAACAAGCACAAGAGCACGGAAAAATTGCATACCATGGCCCGGGTGGCGTCGGCCGTGCCCGGTTCGCACAGCAAGCCCTTGAACACGGCGTCACCGAAGCGGTCTCGAAAGGCCGTTGGCCGACCCAAGTAACGACCACAGGGAGTCTGCACATGAGCACCGAGCAAGCATCTTCCGGAGGCGTAACGCCGCCCGGTGAAACTCTTCGGGCCGACATCAAAAAGGCCATCGAACTGGGCGCTGACATCCAGGAAACGGTGCGCAATGTCACGCTGAAGGCTCTGACGCAGGGTGAACTGGATACCGCTTCGCTGCGCCGCGTCGCGGGTGATGTGCTCAAGGGCGCGGCCGAGGGAGCGACTCACCGCGGCGCGGAAGCGAAAGAATCAATTCAGCGGGCTGCCGCCGGTCTGGACGAGGCCTTTGCCAAGGCAGCCGAAGCGGCAACCCTTGCTGCGAAGGAAGCGTCAGGCCGCATGCGCGAATTCACCTCTGGCGATCTGCGAAGGGCCATGGACAACTTGAAGGGCATTGAATCGGCGTTTCTCGATTCATTGCGTGATGCGGCCAAATCCGGACGCGACGTCGCAAGCACCACGCTGCACGCCTTCGCCGAGCATGCTGCCAACAGCGGCAGTGCCGTGGGCCGGCAGGTGCAGTCAAGCGTCGACCAGTTGGGCGGCGAACTCGGACGCGCCGCCGAAAAGCAGATCAAGGACAGCATCGAGACAGGGCGTGCCACCGCGGCGCTTCTGGCGCGAGCCGCCTCGGGATTCCTTGCGGGGATCGCCGAAATGATTGAACAGCGACCCGGCAGCAAAAAGTCCGGCGGCGGTGGGGCAGCAGGGGATTCCTCCGGCGGGTCCTCGTCCAACAAGGCTTAGGCGCTCATGCTTTGGGAGGCGCTCAGCGCCGCCCGTGATCTGGGTCGCGTGCATGACATTGCCTCGGTCCTCATTCGTTATGGATTTGGTGACGCGGTCCGCCGCATCGGCATGGCCGGTGCCCTGGAACGGGCCGGGCATACGCTTCATTGGGACCATATCGAGGAGATCGTCCGCCTCGAGCCGCCGGCCAGGATACGCAAGGCCTTCGAGGAACTCGGAACCACCTTCATCAAACTGGGACAGGTCCTGTCCACGCGTGTTGATCTGTTCGCGCCGGAATGGATCGCCGAATTCGAAAAGCTCCAGGATCGTGCGCCGCCGGTCCCCTTCCGGGAGTTGCGCGAGCAACTGGAGGCGGACCTTGGCGGCCCCGCGGAAAATGTCTTTGCATCCCTTGATACCGAGCCGCTTGCCGCCGGGTCGATAGCGCAGGTTCACCGCGCCCGGTTGAAGGATGGCACCGAGGTCGTCCTCAAGCTGCGCAGGCCCGGAATCCGGCCCATTGTCGAATCCGATCTGCGACTGCTTGCGAAGCTCGCACAGATTATCGAGAGGGAAAGCCCGGAATGGCGCAGGTTGCGGCCGTGCGCGCTGGTTCAGCATTTCACCCTGTCACTGCGCCGCGAGCTGGATCTGGAAACCGAGGCCCATCATGCGGAACGGATCGCCGCCGCATTTGCCAACCAGACGGACATTGTGATCCCGAAAATTCACTGGCAGTGGACGGGCGAGCACATGAACACCCAGAGCTACATCGAGGGCATTCCCGGCCGTGATGTGCTGGCTGCTGATGAGGCGGGGCTGGATCGCGTGCTGCTTGCCAAGCGGGGCGCCGGTGCCATGATGAAGATGGTGCTTGAGCAGGGCTTTTTCCATGCGGACCCGCACCCGGGAAACGTGTTCTACCTGACCGGCAACCGCATCGCGCTGATCGATTTCGGCATGGTGGGCCGGTTGACGCAGCGTCGGGGCGACCAGCTGGTGGATTTGCTCTACGGCCTCGCGCGTCGCGACAGTGCGCAGGTTGCTGAGATCCTGACGAGTTGGGCAAGCGCCGGCGCCGGACATGGTGCGGATGACGATTCCGGGACGGTCGGCGCACAGGACGAAGAGCTGCTTGCAAGCGACCTCGAGAGCTTCATCGACCAGTTCCACGGCGTGCCGCTCGAGCGCTTGCGCATCGGCCGGCTTCTGGGCGAACTCACCGCTCTCATGCGCGACCACCATATCGCGCTGCCGCCCGATCTGGCCATGCTGCTCAAGGCCTCGATTTCCCTCGAAGGCCTCGGTCGCATGCTCGATCCGGGATTCGACATGGTGACGGAGGCCACGCCCTATCTTGCCCGCAGGGTGCGCGAACGACGTTCCCCCGAGGCACTGGTGAAACGAGGCATGGATGGCGTCGGCGAGGCGCTCAATCTGTTGACCGGGCTGCCGGGTGATATGCGCCGCCTTTTGCGCGCGGCAAGAAACGGCGCGATCACGCTGAATATTGATGTGGCCCATCTGGATCGCGCATCCGAACGCATGGACCGTTCTGCAAGCAGGCTCACCATCGGGGTGGTTACCGCGGCACTGATCATCGGTTCGTCCATTGTGATGACCGTCAGCAACGATCAGGGCGGCGGTTGGTTCCGTCCGTCGGTCCTGGGCGTGCTGGGGTTTATTGCCGCAATCGCCGGCGGACTCTGGCTGATGGTATCGATC
>CAIUKQ010000356.1 GCA_903899705.1 uncultured beta proteobacterium | reverse complement strand
GCCCTGTCCCAGGCCGGAACGCAGCGACACGAAGCTCTGCGGCCCCTTGTGGCCGACGTGGCGCTTGTTGAGCGCGCCATGCACGGTGGTCTCATCCAGATAAATGGTGTCATCGGGCAGACACTCCGCCAGCGTCGCGCACAGGGCAATCGGATGAATGCCGGGCTTGGCTTTCGCCTCGGCCTCGGCGGGGCGAAGGCGCTGCACCAGCTTGTCGTGGGCGGTGGACCAGCGCGCGCGGCGGGCAGCCAGCATGGCGGCATCGGGCTTCGCGGCTTTCGCAGCGGCGGTCAGCAGCTTCATCGAGGCCGTGGTATCGCCCCCGAGGAACGCATCGGCCTGCAGGTTCTGGTAGGCCATGGGCAGCTTGAAGGGGCTCTCGTCGATCAGCACAACCTTCGCGTGTATCGGCCCCATGTTGGGCGGATACCAGGGATTGCGGCTGCGAACCACGAGCAGAAGGTCCGCCTCTTTCAGGAGCGGGCCCGATTCCGTGCCCTGATACAGCGGATGGTCCTTCGGGAAATTGGTGGCATCCCCCGCGGCCGGTTCCACGCAGGGAATCGCCAGGGTTTCACAAAGCTCCACCAGCGCGTTGTAGCCTTCCACCGTCCGTCCGGAATAACCGGCGGTAAGAATGGGGTTCTTCGCCGCGAGGATCATGGCCAGAACGTTCTGAACATCCTCGTCGGCCGGCCTCACCTTTGCGGGCGGCGGCGTCTTGCGCATTTTGGCGGGCTGCACCCAGCGGTCCATCATGATTTCGATGGGCACATCAAGGTAGGTTGGGCCCTGCGGTGTGGAGTTCGCAATCTCGCCCGCGCGCTGCACCATCTCGTAGATATTGGCCGAACTGGGCGCCTCCTGCGCCCATTTCACCACCGAGTCGATGACGCGCGGCATGCCGCCCATCACGTTGTGGTTGGTGTACCACTGCGCGCCGGGATCAAAGCCCTCCGCATCACCGTAGCTTGAGGACTCCCCCGACATGATCACCATGGGCAACTCGTTCAATCGCGCACCATAAATGCCAACCGAACCCTGCATCAGGCCCACCCCGGCGTGCAGCAGCACGCACTGCATGCGCCCGGTCATCAGCGTGTAGCCGGTGGCAATATTGACCGCGAGCGTCTCGTGCCCGCAGGACAGGTATTTCGGGCCCTTGACCCCGGCCAGCGTCTGTCGACCCAGCGCCTCCCATACCGACCCCCAGTCGGAGCCTGGAGAAGAGACGATGTAATCCATATCCATATCGCGACATGCCTGAAGAATTGCCTCACCGCCGTCCATGACCACGTTTTTGTCCATGTCTATTCCAGGTTTAGGGTTGAGTTGAAAGATGCAGCAATACGCGCCGTGAATCGCGCTTTGAATCGAAACACAATGAATCGAACCGAGCCGCCCTCAATCGGGCTTCGCACCTGACGCCTTCACGATTGGCGTCCATTTTGTTATTTCCGTTTTAATATAAGCATCGAACTCGTCGGGTGTGCTGCCCACCGGGTCGAGGCCGATTTCGGTCATTTTTGCGCGGAACGCCGGCTGCTTCATGAGCGCCACCACATCGGCATTGATCTTGCGCACAACGCTGCGCGGCGTCGCCGAGGGCACCACCATGCCATTGACGCTGCGCACATCGAACCCCGGCAGGGTTTCCGCAATGGCCGGGATTTCCGGCCTGCCGGCCACGCGCACGGGACTGGCCACCGCCACCGCGCGAAGCTTGCCCGACTTGATGTAGGTCTCCGAGGAATACAGGGGATTGAACATGAAGGCGATGCGCCCGCCGATCACGTCAAGAAACGCCGGACCGCCTCCCTTGTAGGGAATGTGCTGGATGTCGACGCCCGCGGTGGTCTTCAGCAACTCGCCGGCCAGGTGCATCGAACTGCCGGTGCCGGCGGAGGCATAGCTCATGTTCCCCGGATCCTTTTTGGCCATCGCAATGATCTCGCCAACGGTACTTGCCGCAAGACCGGGGTAGGCGAGCATCACCAGGTGCGTGGTGGAATTAAGCGACACCCCGGACAGGTCCCGGATGGTGTCAAAGGGCAGCTTGGGGTGCAGACTGGGGTTGATGACATGCGCGGTGGCCACCATGGCGATGGTGTAGCCGTCCGGTGCCGACTTCGCCACGTAATCGGTGCCGACCAGCATGCCACCGCCGGGTTTGTACTCGACCAGGACCGGTTGCTTCCAGATGCCTTCGAGGCCGCTTGCGAACATGCGGGCAAGGATGTCGGTACCGCCGCCGGGGGCATTGGGCACGACCAGCCGAACCGGCTTGACCGGGAACTCCTGAGCCTGGCAGGTTGCTGCCACAACCAAACCGGTGAGTAGCCATAAGATTTTGATTTTTAACATATTTCAGTAACCCCAGACCCTGGAAAAACGCGGTGCCGCTATTATGCCTCGCCCCTCAGGCGTCCGCCTTGATCATCGCTGCGCCGCGCTCGGCGATCATCACCGTCGGTGAATTGGTGTTGCCCGAGGTAATCGTGGGCATGATGGAGGCATCAACCACCCTCAGGCCCTCTATGCCGATGAAGCGCAGGCGCGAATCGACAACGGCTTGGCGGTCACCGGCACGTCCCATGCGACAAGTGCCCACCGGATGGAAGATGGTGGTGCCCACGTCACCCGCCGCCTTCGCAAGCTGCTCGTCAGTCTGAACGGCCGGACCGGGAACAAATTCTTCGGGCGAATACTTTTTCATCACCTGCGTTTCCATGACAATGCGCCGCGTCATCCGCAGTGACTGCGCCGCAATGCGCCGGTCTTCGTCGGTGGAGAGGTAATTGAGTCGGATCACGGGCGCCTTGCGATGATCCGGCGATTGGATGCGGATGCTGCCGCGCGACGTGGGTTTCAGATTGCACACGCTGGCCGTGAAGGCGGGAAACGGATGCAGCGGATCGCCGAATTTGTCCAGCGACAGAGGCTGAACGTGATACTCGAGATTGGCGCCGTCTTGCGACGGGTCGGATTTCAGGAAGGCGCCCAGTTGGGAAGGCGCCATGGTGAGCGGCCCGGTGCGATGCAGCGCAT
>CAIUKQ010000355.1 GCA_903899705.1 uncultured beta proteobacterium | reverse complement strand
CTGCCCGTGGCGGAATTCAGGTCAGACCGAAATTGCTTTTCCACACATTTTCCACCCGTGCCATGAGTTGCGCATCCAGAGGCCCTTCGCAACCGGCCGGCACGGCGTGCTCCAGTTGCGCCAGGTCGGAAAAACCACCCAACACCACGCTGACCCCAGGATGCATCAGCACGAAACGCGTCGCTGCCTGCGCGAGGCTGTGCTTGCCCAGCTGGCTCAGGAACGCCAGAGCCCTTGCCATCGCGAGATTGCGCCGGTAATCCTGTGACGCCGGATCCTGCGCGCGCGACCAAGCATGGTGTTCCCCTTTCGCAACGCATTGATTGGTGAGAAACCCACCAGCGAGCGGACTGTACACGGCCACGCCCGCACCCTGGCCTCGCGCCGCCTCAATGACCGCGCCGAAATCTCGCCCGACTTTCAAGCCTTCGGGCTTCGCGCGGCCGGCCGTCGGATTCATGAGCGTGTAAGGCACGTTAATCATGTGAAACAGGCCGGTTCCCAGCAACTCCAGCACTTCGTCGCCATCGTTGCCGCGGCAGATAAATCCCGCAAAACGGGCCTTGCCGTCGCGCAGAACCCTTTGCAATCCTTCCAGCGCGCCGCGCGGCCCCAGATAGTCATCCATTCCAAGTTGGGTATATGAACGTCCCTGCAGGCCATGCTGCAAGCGCGTCGGACCATTGTGAATTTGAAGAATATCGACAACATCGAGACCCAGTCGCTTGAGGCTGGCCTCGGTTGAGCGCTGCACATGCCCGGCCACATCGCCGAGATCGGCGCTGCGAACTTCGACCTTGGTGACCACGATCGGTCTCGCGACAAGAGCTTTGAGGTCCTTGCCGAGATTCTCCTCGGACAATCCATCGCCGTAGTCGGGCGCGTTGTCGAAGTAATTGATGCCCAGTTCAAGCGCGCGGGCGATGACGCGCTGCCGGTCGGGCGCGCTGCCTTTGAGCATGAGCCCGGCGTTGCCGCCGCAACCAAATCCGATTTCGGAAACGCGGAGGCCGGTGTTTCCCGCCTGGCGATACTTCACGCGGCCATCATCACTTGTTCGTTCCGGTTCCCGCGGCCCTGGCAATCGGCCCCCAGCGTTCGGTTTCCGAACGCACGAACGCGGTAAAGCCGTCGGAATCTAGGTTATTGATTTCGATGCCATCGGCGTCGAGTTTCTCGCGCATGTCGGGCAGCGCAAGCGCAATGCGAACCTCACTGTTCAAGCGCGAGACGATATCGCGCGGCATCGCGGGTGGCCCCGACAAACCGAACCAGGTGGTGGTGGTCAGTTCGCGCAGGCCCAGCTCTGCGAAGGTCGGCACATCAGGAATTTCCGCCAAGCGCTTCTCCTTGGTGACGGCGAGCATGCGCGTCTTGCCCGCCCTCACCTGCGCAATCGCCGAGGTGCCCGCGAACATCGCGGGCAGGTGCCCGGCGACCACGTCGGCCACCGCGGGGCCGGTTCCCTTGTAGGGAATATGCACGAGGTTCGCGCCGGTGCGCAGGCGGAATAGTTCGCTGATGAGTTGCGAATGCGTGCCCTCACCCGCAGAGCCATAGGAGAGCCCAGCGGGCAGCGACTTCGAGTACGCGATGAACTCAGCGACCGTGCGCGCAGGCACACCCGGATGCACCATCAGCCCGGAAGGCGGCCCGCCGAAGAGCGCGATATGGGTAAAACTCCTGATCGGATCGAAAGGCGCGCTCGACATGGCGGGCGCAACCACATGCGACGCGATGCCCGAGATCAGGAGCAGGTAGCCATCGGGCGCGGCCTTAGCCACCAAGTCCGAACCCAGCATGCCGCCGGCGCCGCCACGATTTTCGATAACAAAGGTCTGCCCCAATTTGCGGCTGAGTTTGTCCCCGACAAGGCGCGCGAGGCCGTCGCTGGCGCCGCCCGGCGCGAACGGAACGATTACGCGAAGAGGTTTCACGGGATAGTCCTGCGCGTGAAGCGCGTTCGCGCAAATCGAGATAAAACCACAAAGCAGAAAATTGAAGGCATGGGTCGGCTCGGCTCGCATGGCAATCCAGGCTCCGATGATTTTCAATTGCTGATTATAAACAAACTCATCTCTCGGCGAGCGCCTCCTGGCCATGCCAGGCGCATGTACCGCGCCTAGCTAAGCCGTCCCGGAATGGTCTCACCGGGCGAACCGAAAGCGGGATGCCTCCTCAGCTGGCGGCCTTTATGATCACTGGAGCACGCATTTGCGCTGGCATCGGCACCAGCGGTCGCGGCCGACTGAAAGTCAAATCGAACCCGAGCTGAACGTATGGCGGCAGCCGAATTTCTCGAATTGGTCAGGCTTTGCAGATTATGTTTATTCCGGAGGGTTCGGCGATACCCAATCCCGAGTTTAAGAGGTAACGAAGTTTTGCATTGCCCGCGTTTCAATTGTGTTCATGGAACGATTATTCCTCATTAACGGGATTCGCAATTGCTTCGAGATTTCCACGTGCGCGGACGAGGTAATCGAGGAAACTTGCCTCGTTGTTGGCGCATTCGGGCCAGACCAGCAGCATGCCGGGTTGATTGGCCTTGGCCGTCGAGACCCGCGCAAGCAGCACCGCGTATCCCCTTTCAATGGCTTCGGCCGCGTCTTTCGCCTGATTGACCGACTCGGCAATCACCACGGCCACCGATTGCCCGATATGCCTCACGCGGTCGCGCGTCAGCGCCGAACGCGGTGGGCGACACATCGGCGAAACATCGCGTTTTTTTTGAATGGCGCAACACCCTTCAGCCGCCCCAACCCATCCGCCTCGCAGTCTTCGCCGGTCAGAACCTCCAGCACGCCAGGCATCGCCTTCGCTGCCGTGGTGTCGATGCGAACGATGTCGGCATGCGCATACGGCGAACGCAGGAAATAGGCATGGCACAACCGATCAAGGAAGACGTCACTGTTATACCGCCCCTTGCCTTTCAACAGGCGCGGTGCCTCGACCGAGATGACAGGTTGACTGATCGCATATCGGCCCATCGGCGTTCACCCTCTGTTGAGTCGCGTGAGCGGGAGCCGGACTATGCCAGTTGATAACAATCGCGATAAGAATCCCTGCCAGCAAGCGCGCCTCGAACGCAGGCGAGCCGGGATAGTCGTGAGCCCATCCATGTCAGGAGCAGACGAAGTGATTCAAGTCGCCGGTTCCGGCCTCGGTCGTCGACACACCGCGATTGCGGTCAGGGTCTTGCTGTACTAAGATGCATGATCCAAAGTTGGCCTTCGGCTCCACGTACTGGCTCTGAAAATTGACTGGGCAAAACCCTGGACAAGGAGGCCCGGATTGCCACCCCTGTACAACGACACCTTTCCTATCGACTAGACGGCTTTGATACTCACCAGACTGTTCTGACACTTATTGGGAGACTTGCGGTGACCCGAGATCTCAAGATCGCCATTGCCGGCGGTGGACTCGCAGGCCTGGGCGCCGCCCATGCCCTCAGAGCCTTCGGCTTCCGCGCGCAGGTTTTCGAGGCAGCGCCGGAACTGGGCGAGATCGGCGCCGCGGTGAACACCAGCCCGAACGCCACCAAGGTGCTCCAGGCGTTTGGACTGGGCGAGGAGATCGCCGCCGTCGGAAATGTTTCGCCTGGAATTCTCACTCGCAACATGCAAACCGGGGAACTGCTCGAATTCAACGACCTGCGCAAGCAACCTTTGCGCTGGGGTGCGCATCAATACAGCTTCCATCGCGCCGACCTTCTGAACGTGCTGGCCGGCAGCCTCGATCCGGCTACGATCCACCTCGCCCACCGCCTCGCGACCATCGAGGAGCGCGGCTCCTCGGTCGCACTCACTTTCACGAATGGCGCGGCATTCGAGGCGGACGTCGTGATCGGTGCCGACGGCGTGCGATCCGTGATCCGCCACGCGCTCTACGGCGATGACAACCCGACTTACACCGGTCAGATGGTCTGGCGCTCACTGTTGAAAGGAAGCGATGTGCCGCCCGAGGTGCTGGAGCCCAACGGGCATGTACAGTGGGTCGGGCCGGGCTGTCATTTCATCGCCTATTACATTCGCGGCCGCGAAGTCGTGAATATCGTCACCCAGGAGGACACCGACAAATGGGTCGCGGAAGGCTGGTCCACACGTGGGGATCCCGACGAGATGCTGCGCAGCTTCCCCAATCCCGAGCCCAGACTCGAGAAGCTGATCAGCATCGTCACCGAATGTTCGAAGTGGGGATTGTTCACGCGACCATTGACGGAGAACTGGGGGCGCGGCCGCATTCAACTCATCGGAGACGCCGCGCACGCGATGCTGCCCAATGCCGGACAGGGTGCGTGCCAGGCCTTCGAGGACACCTACATTCTCGCGCGCTGGCTCGCGGCCACGGCTGATCCAGTGGAGGCGTTCGCCAACTTCCGCCGCATTCGTATTCCGCGCGTCCATGCGATGCAGCGCATCTCGGCCGCCAACGCTCGATTCAAGCACATGCGCGACGCCGCAACGCAAAAGGGGTTGATCTCTTCAGGAAAACGCAGCACCTCGGGGCACGCCGAGTGGATTCGTGGATACAACCCGATCACCGAGTGGGACAAGGACTCGACCGTTCCGCTCATCGAGACACCGGCGTAGATGCAGCGACGCACTCTGGCTTCTTTATGAGTGCAATCTAGCAGCCTGTCGGACTTGAATTGTAATTAAGCGTCATAGCAGCCATGGAAACTGACCGGTCGCTGTGATGCACCAAAGCCCTCTGTACGTTCAGGTTGACAGTCAAACACGGCCTGTTCCAGCGCATCCAGAACAAAATCCGATCGCATGTAACGGCTGACCAGCCAACCAACAATGCGGCGTGCAAACACGTCAATCACGAAGGCCACATACAGCCAGCCCTGCCATGTCGAGACATAGGTAAAATCCGACACCCACAACTGGTTGGGACGATCGGCCTTGACTTGCCGATTGACCCAGTCCAGCGGACACGGTGCTGCCTTGTCAGCAATTGTGGTTCGCACGAACTTGCCACGCCTGACGCCCTGCAAACCCAAACGCTTCATGAGGCTCTCAACAGTGCAGCGGGCAACCCGAACACCTTCGGGGTTCAACTGTTTCCAGAGCTTGTCAACGCCGTAGACCTGCAGGTTGATCTGCCAGACCCGCCCAATCTGCGGTATCAGACTGTCGTCTCGATGGGCTCGCGCGCAACGCAAGGCCGGATCGCGAACGGGTATATCGAATGCTTCTTGGGGGGGCTCGGCGCCCCAACACACCCCCCGTTAGTTGAATGAAAGCCCTGCCCTCACCTTATTGATCCAGCGCGTCCGCACGCATCCGAACCCCCGAGAGGAAGTTCCTCACTTCACCTCGTCCTCCTCTTCCTCCTCTTCCTCGTCTTCGGGCGAAAACTCTGCGCGTACGCGCTCCCGCAGGAGCTCGTCAAACTGCGCGTAGAACTCGGAGTCTCCGCTGAAGAAGCCGAGCATCCTGGTCAGATCACCCTCAAAGTTCATCTGGAGCACATCAATGAACGGCCATGCCTTTATGAAGAAATCGCACAGTTCGCCAAGGCTGAGCGGCTTCACGGACGTGCGCTCGGTAACGCCTGTCAGCGTGTCACCACCATACTCATCCACAACGCGGTAATGGATGCATCCTTCCCCACGTCGCGCATAGGCACTGGTCACGTCGCCGGTGGTGGACTCGATGCTGATGCTGGCAATCGACAGCTCGGTTTCATCCAGATCGGGCAGGTATTCGCCCCCCCATGAATGCAGGGTGAATCTTGCCGATCGCCCTGCGCTCCGCCTCGGACAAAGACGACTTCGCCAGGAAATCGGGAATATCGTCGATGCGTCCGGCGTCGATCAAGGCCTTGAGCGCAGCCTTGCGCTCCGCGCCCTTGATCTTGGCCAAGAGGTGCTTTTCGAGGCCGTGGGGCCAGAAGTACGAGGATGGGCGGAAGTGAAGATCAATCGCGACTGCGTTGGGTGTTTCCATGATTAACAGCTCCTTTTAGCGACTTTGCCGGTATGGCGGGGATCGCAATCTGGACTTCAAATCTCCCCGGCCCGTGAAGTGGGCCACCCTGAACTGCAAAACCCGTTCCGGCTTGCGCGCATGAACGGGTTGGATACTGCCCCCGCTTTAGCCGGAATTTATAACGCGCCCCGCAAGCTAGAAAACCTCAAATCGGCGCATACAAACTATGGACTGTTCCACCGGGGAAAGCAAGATGGATTGTGTATCCCGATCAGCAGGATCGATGGACATCGAAAATGCTCATGTCGGCGCGGGCCGCCTGATATTGCAAGAGCCGCTTTATCGGTTTTCGGCGCCCCTGTCGGTGCGCCTGACCGCCAATGAACGCACTGTCATGCCGCGCATTGCTGCTGGGCATGACGCTGCGCTCTCGTCAGTTGAACAGCTCGACAATCTCCACGAAGCGTTCTCGTGAGGCCATCGACTCAGCGCTGGTCGTCTACTTGAAGAGCCTGAAGCCGTTACCTCTCGGCGGCCAATGAGCTAAGCCATCTCCCTCCGTGCTTTATACGTAATGGCTAATTGCTGCTTGCCTTAGGGCTCACGATTGCCGCGCAATTCACCGCACCGCGGGGGTCGCCAAAAGCCCTCACGCACCCCTGATAGGGGGGAAAGAAAATCCAAAGGCCTTCGGCAACAACTAAGGTAGCAGCAAGGATTAAAGCTATTTTTACGTTTTCACTCATACATGATCTCCTATTTATCCGCCCAGGTAGCCACGATTGAGGCCTCCACCACCCCCTCCAGAGGAGCCTCGGGGAATATGTCCTTGAAGCCTTGCACCATACTCTCTTCCACCATTCGCCTTACTTCCTCCGCCTGTCCTGCGG
>CAIUKQ010000354.1 GCA_903899705.1 uncultured beta proteobacterium | reverse complement strand
CGCGACGCGGATTACTCCACCTGGCTGAGTGAATATCTCGGCGACCGGTAGCTTTTATCGTCAGCCCCAGAGCGACTTCGACGCAATCTTCGCCCCCTCGGCCATGCTTCGAAGCTTGGCCCACACCACACTGGGAAACACATCAACGCGGCCGGCAAAGGTCCCGAATCCGCAATCGGTCCCGGCAATAACGTTCTCGCGCCCGACCACGCTGGCATAGCGGCAGATTCGATCGGCAACCACTTCGGGATGCTCGACAAAGTTTGATGTGGAATCAATTACTCCGGGAATGATGATCTTGCCGTCAGGGAGCTTCACATCTTTCCACAGCTTCCATTCGTGCTCATGCCGCGGATTGGCGCCCTCGAAGGAGATTGCCGTAGCCCGTGATTTCAGCACCGGACCAATGATTTCCCGAAGTGGAATGTCCTCGGTGTGCGGTCCGTTGTAATTGCCCCAGCACAGGTGCAGGCGCAGTTGTTCGGGCGGCACGTCGCGCGTGGCTTCGTCCAGAACCTCCAGATGCAGTTCCACCATCTTTCTGAATTGCGCGAGCGTGAGATCGGGAAACTGGCTGTTCCAGCCTGATCCGAGGTCAGGGCAGTCCACCTGCAGCACAAAACCGGCTTGGGCGATGGCAGTGTATTCGTCGTGCAATACCGCGCCCAGCGCACGGATGTAGGCCTCGTGATCCGGGTAGTACTCATTGCCCAGAAAGCGGGACGCCTGCCCGGGAGACACCGAAGTCATGAAGAAGTCCTCCGCAGGGTGCGCGGCGCGGGCCGCTTTCAGATCCGCGATTTCACGTTCCACTGAAGCAAAATCCGTCCAGGCAATCGGCCCGACGCAGTTCGGACGTTTGACAAAGGTCGGTCCGAGCCCGCCGCGCAGGGCCGCAAAGTCGGGAAAGGCCTTCGCCTCACGCGAGGGCAGGCGCTGGACATTGGCGCCCGCAAACCCGGTGAGCCGATCCTTGATGTAGGTGGAATAGTCGCTCTTGCCTTGCTCTCCATCGTTGACGATGTCCACGCCGGCCGCAACCTGGGCTCGCACGATGTCATCGGTCGCGCTTCGCGCTCGCCCGTGAAGCGCTGTCAGGTTGTCAAGCCTGCCTTCCTCTCGTGCCTTGATCAGGTCAAGCAGATCTGCCGGCCGCGGAAGGCTGCCGGTATGGGTGGTGAGAATACGGTCAGTGCTTCGTTTCATAGCTCGATCCCTTTAATGTTTCGGCTGCTTTTGCGCCTGCTGCATCGCCTTGTAGGCATCTATTTTTCCGTTCACCAGATCCAGTATCAGCGAGAGTTGGAACTCGATGGCCTCCTGCATTTCACCGGTCATGTGGTCGGAGACCGCGGCGTCCAGTCCCGGAATGGTCCAGGTGCGGATATGTTCGCGCAGGCCGTCGGCAAACTGTTTCGCCGCAGGCGCCGCCTCTACCCCGAAGCGCTCGCCAAACATGGATGCATAGAGGTTGGCCACCATGTACTGGATAGCGATGAGTTCGGCTTTGGTCTTGAGCATTTCGTGGTCCATGGGGCTCCTGCGTGTTGGACGTCTGGTGATGTAAGCGCGATCGGAATTTTCGCGTGGGTTGAAAAGCAGCAAAGCTTAGCAGCCCGGGGCCGCCGTATGGATGCCGTCGCCCGATTGCCGCCGCCCTGATAAGCTTCGTCCTACCCGCCGATGCTTTTCGGTCAGGGGCACGTCTTTGGGGAATCGTTTCAATGGAAATCAGCGCCCGGCTGGGCATGCCGCCAAGGGAAACCCGGGTGGTCGGCATCATCTGTGCCGGACATTTCTTCAGCCATTTCTTTCTGCTGCTGGTGCCACCGCTGTTTCCCGTATTGCGGGAAATCTATGGCGTCGGATTCACCGAACTCGGTTTTGCCACCGCCTGCTTTTCCATTGCCAGTGGCTTCACCCAGATTCCGGTGGGCTTTATGGTGGATCGCTATGGCGCGAAGAAACTCTTGATCTGGGGGCTCGCCACCGAATCCATCGCGATCTGCCTGATCGGCGTGTTTCCTTTCTATGGGGCGCTGGTGATGCTGATGATCGCAGCCGGATTGTCCAATTCGGTATTCCACCCGGCTGACTACGCCATCCTCAACGCCACTGTCGACAAATCCCGCATCGGCCGGATCTTTTCTTTTCACACATTCACCGGCTATCTGGGCGATGCCGTGGCCCCGGCAACAATACTGGTTCTCGCGTCGCTGTTTGACTGGCGCGTTGGTATGTTCGTGTGCGGCCTGCTGGGCCTTATTACCGCCGGCGTCATGTGGGCCAATGCCGGCATTCTGGACGAAGCGCCGGCCACCAATGCCAAACAACCCGACGCGGCACCCGGCAGCAAACCGGCCCTCACCGGCTGGGCGCTGCTCTTCAGCCTGCCCATCCTCATGGGCCTGTTGTTCTTCATGGTGATGTCGATCGCCAACGGTGGCCTACGCACTTTCGGCGTCTCCGCCCTCCACGAGCTGTACCAGACTTCGCTTGGCGAAGCCGGTTTCGTCATTTCTATTTATCTCTCCGTGGCGCCCATCGGCGTATTGGCGGGTGGCTGGGTCGTCGATCGCATCAAACGCCAGGACATCGTCGCGGCAGTCTGTATCCTGATCATCGCGACCTGCGTCTTCGCCATCGCGATCTTCGATCCGCCCCTCTGGGGAATTGGCGTGCTGCTGGCCATCGCGGGCTTTGGCAATGGCTTTCTGGCCCCGTCGAGAGACATGATCGTGCGCTCGCTCGCACCGCCCGGGGCCATCGGTTCGGTATTCGGATTTGTCTCCAGCGGGTTTGCCCTTGCGGGCATCGTGGCGCCGGTGCTGTACGGCTGGCTGCTGGATCACTCGGACCCCCGGAACGTTTTCTGGGTGAGCGGATTCGTCGCTCTGATTACGATTGTGACGGTGCTCGGAACAGGCAGCGTGGGACGCCGCGCGGCCGCGCGCTAAGTCCTCAAAACGCGGAAAAGGGGCCGGCCAACAAGCCGCACGCTATTTCATAACACATTGAATT
>CAIUKQ010000353.1 GCA_903899705.1 uncultured beta proteobacterium | reverse complement strand
CACCCTGTTCTATCTGATGGGCGCACCCACCTATGATGCGGCGCATGCCTGCACCGCCAACGGCATTCGCATCATCGATGCGCGGCACGAACAGGGTGCGGCGATGATGGCGCAGGCCTATGCACGGGTATTGGGCAAACCCGCCGTGTGCATGGCCTGCTCGGGACCCGGCACGGTCAACCTCGCCTCGGGCATCGCCAATGCAATGATCGACTGCGTGCCGGTGGTGGCACTGGGTGGCTCGAGCCCGGTGGGCCAGTACGGCATTGGCGCGTTCCAGGAAGTCGACCAGGTGGCCATCATGCGCCCGGTGACCAAGTGGGCCGAGCGCGTCTACGAGGCCAAGCGCATTCCGCAATACATCGACATGGCTTTCGCGCACGCGTTGGCCGGCAAACCGGGACCGGTGTATCTCGATCTGCCCGGTGATGTGCTCGACCAGGAAGTCGATGAAGAGTCGATTCGCTGGTCAAGAAAGCCGCGTTCGCTGGTGCGCGCCGCCGCATCCGCTGAACAGATTGCGCGCACCCTTGAGTTGCTGGAAAAAGCCAAAGCACCATTGCTGCTCACCGGCAGCGGCATCCTGTGGTCGCAGGCATCCGCCGAGCTGCAAAAGTTCGTTGAAACCGCCGGCATTCCCTTCTACACCACGCCGCAGGGACGTGGCGTGGTGCCGGAGGATCATCCCGGCTTCTACGCGCAGGCCCGCTCCACCGCCTACAAGGAGGCGGATCTCGTGATGGTGATCGGCACCCGCCTCAACTACGTCTTTGGCCACGGCCGCCCGCCGCGCTTCTCGGCCACAGCCCCCTTTATCCGCATCGATACCGACGCCGAAGAAATCAGCAACACCACGAGACTGGAACTGGGCATCGTTGGCGATGCGCGCACGGTGCTCGAACAATTGAATGCCGCGGTGGCCGGCCGCGGACTCGCGGATCGCTACACGGAATGGCGCGGAAAGCTTGATGCGATCGAGAAAGACAAAGCCCCAAAAAGCGAAGCGCGCCTCGCCAATGACGCCGTGCCCATTCATCCGCAGCGACTGTGCAAAGAGGTCCGCGATTTCATGGACCGTGACGCGATCCTGGTGGTGGATGGCCAGGAGATCCTCAACTACGGCCGCCAGACCATCAACAGTTTCTTCCCAGGCCACCGCCTCAACTCCGGGCCGTTCGGCACCATGGGCGTGGGCGTGCCTTTCGGTGTCGGCGCCAAGGCGGCCAAGCCGGAGAAGCAGGTCATCGTTCTCTCGGGCGACGGTGCCTTCGGCATGAACGGCATGGAGATCGACAGCGCCATGCGCCAGAAGCTGCCGATTCTTGTGGTCGTCAGTCTGAATGGCGGCTGGACGGCCGACCCGGACAGGAAAAAGCCTTCGCGCGACCTGGGTTACACGCGTTACGACAAAATGGCCGAAGCACTGGGCTGCCACGGACAGTATGTCGAGAAGCCCGAGGACATCCGGCCTGCGCTGGAACGTGCCAAGCTCGCGGTGGCGAAGGGCCAGACGGCCCTGGTGAACGTAGTGACCGACTGGAAAGCACGGGCGGACATGGCGAACTTCGCAAGGCACATGACCTGAGCCGTCGTTCGCCGGAAGCCAACCCCAGCACGGAATGATTAAAATTACTTAATAATCAAATACTTAATAGAAAACAAAACCTGCCACTTTCGGGAGCCTCTGATGCAAACACAATCCGTCCTCTGCCTGGTCCTTTGTGCCGCCTCGCTGGGCGCAAATGCGCAGTCCTATCCCGCGAAGCCGATCCGCTTCCTGATCCCGCAGATCGCGGGCTCGGCCTATGACCTCGCGGGCCGCGTCATCACCGGCAAGATGAGCGAGTCACTGGGCCAGCCCTTCATCTCGGAGAACCAGCCTGGGGCCAGCGGCATCCCCGCGGCCAACACGGTGGCGAAAGCAGCACCCGATGGCTACACCCTGCTGTGGGGCTCGCCCGGCCAGAACATCATGGCGCAACTGGTGTCGAAGAATGTGCCCTATGACGGGCTGAAGGATTTCACACCCGTCAGCATCGGCGCCTCGGCCGTTCAGGTGCTGATCGTAAAACCCTCGCTGCCGATCAACAACATTACCGATCTTGTCGAATACGCCAAACGCAATCCGGGCAAACTCTCCTACGGCTCATCGGGAATCGGCTCGGGCTATCACCTGGCGGCGGAGACTCTCAATCAGGCCGCCGGCATCCAGATGGTTCACATACCCTACAAGGGCGCGGTGCAGGCGTTGCAGGATCTTTACGCGGGTCAGCTCGATGTCTCCTTCCTCACGCTCGGCACGGCCACCCCACTGCACGCCTCTGGAAAGATTCGCATGCTGGGCCTTCTGCAGAGCACGCGTTACCGTGGCGCGCCCGATCTGCCCACGCTGTCCGAAACCGTGCCCGGGTCGACGCTGCCGAATTCCTGGTATGGGATTATCGGACCGGCGGGCATGCCGCAACCCATCGTGCAGCGGTTGTATCAGTCGCTGTTGACCTCACTGAAATCGCAGGAAGTCCAGGCCTGGCTTACCAAGAACCTGCATGACGGCGGCGGCAACACGCCCGAAGAATTTACCGCCGAAATCCGGCGTTCGTTCGATATCTATGCCCGCGCCATCAAACTTGCCGGCGTCAAACCGGAGTAATTGACTCTTCGGTTATTCCTGTTCCTCGCGGGCCTTCGCGGCTTCGTCCTGGCGCTCCTTCTGCGCCAGCTGGAGCTCACGCAGTACCGCGTTGGGATCTGCGATGCGCCTGTCCTCTACGACCTGTCCGCTCAGTACGGCGCCGGGCAACAGGGAACCGGCCTGATACAGCGCCCAGATTTCCTTGCCGTACTCCGTGCCGGCCAGGGACGGCGCGAACCGGGAAAAGTAATCCCTCAGATTCGTGACGTCGCGCTCCAGCAGGGCCGGCGCTTCACTGTTGCCCGCGGCGTCGACCGCCTGCGGCAGATCGATGATGACCGGTCCCTCGGCACCCACCAGGATGTTGTACTCGGAAAGGTCGCCGTGGATGACACCCGCCCGCAGCATCAGCACCACCTGCTCGAGCAGCATGGCGTGGTATTCAAGCGCCAGGGCCTCGCTCAATTCGACGTCATTCAGACGGGGCGCGGCATTGCCGGCCGCGTCCGTGACCAGTTCCATGATGAGAACGCCTTCGAAACAGATGTGAGGGTGCGGCACCCGCACGCCGGCTGCGGCCAGACGAAACAGCGCATCGACCTCCGCGCTTTGCCAGGCCTCTTCTTCCATTTTGCGGCCGTACTTGGTGCCCTTGCCCCGGGCGCGCGCCTCGCGGCTATTCCTTGTCTTGCGGCCTTCGCGGTAAACCGCGGCCTGGCGGAAATTGCGCTGCTGCGCGTCCTTGTACACCTTGGCGCAGCGAACATCATCGCCGCAGCGGACCACATAGACAGTGGCTTCCTTGCCGCTCATCAACTGGCGAACGACTTCGTCGACGAGGCCTTCATCGACCAGCGGTTCAATCCGTTTGGGAGTCTTCATGACGCAGTGTACCAACCGCGACGATCCGGGCGCGCTACGGACACATGAAAAGGACCTGACCGGTGTCGCCCTATCTTTCTGCCGCGATCCGCTTTGCCTCTTGAATCTCGAATGCGTCGATGCGTTCTCGAAAAAATCGATATAAATCATCGAGGCTGGTGCGTACGCCAATGGCTGAAAATCCTTCGTCATCGGCGTCCAGGGGTACCAGGCCGCGCAGCACATCGCGATGGATATCCGGATTGGCGCCGGGGTCCACCCTCCGGATCGCGGCAAACAGTTGACGGATCGAATAGCCCTGGTCCTCCAGCATCGATTTGAGGTCGAACAAATCCCTGGAACGGGCGCGCCGAGCCAGCAATGCGGCCTTTGCGGCAAAAATGCCTTCCATGCCCAGCACCGAAAAAACGGTGTTTGTGGAGGCAACCCGGGGGAATGCGGCCACCACACGCATCTGCTCGCCAAAACCCTCGAACGTGCTGAACGAAACCTTGACGCCGTCGACAGACCAGTCCTGGACCCAGTCATGCAAGTCCGCAGCTTGGTTGATGCGTGCATGCTGCACCATCGCCGGAGACAACATATCCTGGACTATAAAGCCGTTGGCACGGGCGTCAGCCAGCATCCCGCGAATCGCGCGTTGCGGGAGCCTATCCCCGCCAAAGTAGAAATCCAGGTCTTTACTCAGGCGATGGCCTATCTGCAAAGCCAGCGCCGATCCGCCGATCAGCGTGAAGTCACGAAGCAACCTCTGTGTTCGCAGGTGCTCGAACACCTTCTGCGTGTCGCGCGGCAGCCAGCGGGTATCGAGCGTCATCTGACTGGAATTAACCGGCCAAAGCCGCACGAATGTTGGGCAACACCATGGCAGCAGACCGGGTCAGCGCCGCAGGCATGGCCTGCATCTCCGACTCCAGGCGTTCAACCCCGAACTCAAGGGCCAGACGGGTCAAGTCCGCCAAATTCGCGTACTCCAGACACTTGCGGATTAACGCAACATCAGAAATTTCGCCATTGGACCAGTCATAGGGCATGGAAAGGCCCAGCCTGCGCGCCTTGGAGGGGTTGGGAGCAGCGGCTTTCGCCTGCAAGACAATATCCAGGTTGAGCGCATCCGCCAGTTTTTGCAGGGTTCGAATGTCGCTACCTTGTTGAGAATCAAGGCGGGACAGCAATTCCGGACGAACACCTGCACGACGCGCCAGTTCGCGCTTGGTGAGACCACTTGCGGTCAGGTGCTGTTGTAGCGATTCAACCAGGGAGGAGGACATCAGGCACGCATTGGGGCAATGAATTGACCCAAGCATATTGCGTTTTAACGCAATTTTCAACGCTTAATATCCGGTTATTTGATGCGCGCTCCCACGAATGGTGGCAAATCAGCCTTTAAGCGCCCTGTACAGGAAGGGCAGGCTCACATCCATGCGGTAATCGATGTCCGAGTGGTTGTCGTCGAATTCTTCATAGGTGTGGCGGATACCGGCCGTGGAAAGACGTTTCGCGAGGATGCGCGCGCCATAGTGGATGTGGTACTGGTCCCGCCACCCGCAGTCGATGTAGATGCCGCGCATGGTTTTCAGGTTGGCGCGATATTTTTCAACCAGATTGATTGGGTCATGTTCGCGCCACTTCTTCCAGCGGGCGGGCAGCAATTCGCCCGATTCCAGGTTGAACGGTACGCGAAATCCCAGCGGTGCCCCGGGATCGGGATCGTAGGTGGCCGCCATGCACAGATTCATGATGCAATGGCCCTCGGCTCCGGAGAGCTTTTCCTTTTTCCAGACGGTCTCCAGAAACCTCCTGACGCGCCCGTCGTCCAGGCCCTCGGCAAGGCCGCTGCGGCCTGATTCCCTGCGTGCGTCGTAAGCACCGGGTTTGCGCTTCACCCCGCGGTATTTGGCCAGTTCATTGATGGTATTGGGCCAGTCATGCCAGTACACGAAATCGAAATAGGCATCGCCGGAATGGTCCGCAACCGCCCCCCAGTATTTCGGATATTTCATCGCATGGATGATCGAACCGTAGCCACCCGATGACTTGCCAAAGCAGCCGCGGTGCTCGCGACTGGCCAGCGTTCGGAAGTTCTGGTCGACAAAGGGGATGATTTCGCGCGTCAGGTAATCGGCGTAATTGCCAATCGCCGATGAATTCACGTACTGGTTGCCACCAAGCGCCGTGAAGCAGTCGGGAAACACCAGAATCACCGGCCCCATCTTCTTCTCGTGTATCAGGCGCGCCACGCGCTCGGGCACGTTGTCGGAGAAGGGCTTCCAGTTGGTGTGCGAGAGCCCCGAGCCCGTGAACCCGACCAGGTCGTACAGAACCGGGAAGCGACGACCGCTCTCTCCCTTGGTGTTCCGGCCCTCGTCATATTGCGGCGGCAGCCAGACCCCCAGCTTGCGCACATGCGGATCGCCCAGCGGATTGCCCTTGAGTATCCGGGATTCGTGCTCCACGACGATGAGGGTGCCGGCCGGCGCCTTCGAGCGTTTCAGAGTCATGCCAGCAACCTCAACACCATATATGCATCCCCGCTAATCGGCTTTCATATGGGCGTCGCGAACGACCTTCCCCCACTTGGATATTTCCGCTTTCACGTATTCGGAAAACTGCTGAGAAGACCCTCCGACAGTTTCGAGCCCCTGCGCCTCAAGCTTCTCACGGATGTCGGGCATCTGAATGACTCGATTGCTGGCCTCGTTCAACCGTTGCACGATCACCGCAGGCGTTCCTGCCGGCAGGAAGATTGCCGTCCAGGTGGTGTCCTGCACACCGGGAATCCCCGCCTCGGCAAAGGTCGGCACCTCGGGCAGCGCAAAGAACCGCGTGGCGCCGGCAACGGCAATGGCCCGTATTTTTCCGGCACGCACCTGGGGAAGCGCCGCAGTGGGGGCCAGCGAAGCGATGGGCGGCTCGCCGGTCATCAGCGCCGTGACCGCAGGGCCTGCGCCGCTGAAATGAATCGGGGTGACATCCGCTTTTGCTATGGTCCTGAACAGGTTCTCGCCGGTGAGGTGCGGTGTGGTTCCCAATCCCGGCGAGGCGAAGGCAAACTTTCCATTCCTTACCGTGGCAATCAGTTCCGCCAGAGTCTTTGCCGGAAAAGCCGCGGAGACAAAAATCAGGTTGGGCTGCGTTGCCACGTTGACCACCGGCGCGAAGTCGCGCTCCTCATATCCGGGACTGGCATACAAGGTGACATTTACCGCGAATGCCGATGTCGTGACCAATGCGTTGTAGCCGTCGGGCGCCGATCGCGCCACGAGCGCTGCGGCAATATTGCCGCCCGCACCGCCGCGGTTTTCAACAATGATCTGCTGCCCGAGCAGTTCGTTGAGCTTGTTGCCCACAAGGCGGGCGACGACGTCGGCCGGTCCGCCGGGCGCGAACGCCACGACAAACCGGACCGGCTTGACGGGCCAGGGCGGGCCTTGTTGGGCCTGCACGGCGATTGGAACCAGGATGACAGCAAGGCCTGCGGCAATTCGACCGGACAATTTCATGGGCGCCTCCCGATGATCGCAGGGATGGTATCACCGGGCGGAAATACCCTCTATGCTCTGTGCCTGGCTTCTGCCTTCCCTGAAAAAGTGGATTTTTGCGATCTCGGTGGCTCCGATATAACCGGCAACGATCAGCAGAATGGCCCCCACCAGATGGGCGGGCAGCGGCACAAATCCGAACACCGATGCTGCGCCCCCCAGATAGGGAATGAACAATGCCGCAGCAGCGACGGCCGCCGTGCTCCATAGCAGGGTTCGCCCCGGCGTGCTTCGCCAGGCGGGCCTGCGAGTCCGCAACACGAGGACAACGGCAAGCTCGGTGAGCAGGGAAACAACAAACCAGGCGGTCTGAAAGGTGGGTTCATCGGCGTCGAACACCTGCAGCAACACGAGAAAGGTCAGCATGTCGAACACGGTGCTCAGCAATCCGAAGACGATCATGAACCGGCGCACCGCCGTGACATCCCAGCGCTGGGGCTGGGACACCCGCTCCGCGTCCACGTTATCGGTTGAAATGGCGATGGAGGGCAGATCCGACAGAAAGTTGTTGAGCAGGATCTGCTTGGCAACCAGCGGCAGAAACGGCAGCACCCCGGTCGCCAGGGCCATGCTGATCATGTTGCCGAAATTCGCGCTGGTGGTGATGTTGATGTACTTGAGGGTATTCGCGAAGGTGCGCCGCCCGTCTTCAACACCCGTTCGCAGCACGGCCAGATCCCTCTCCAGCAGAACGACATCGGCGCTTTCCCGCGCCACGTCAACCGCCTTGTCCACGGAGATGCCGACATCGGCGGCGTGCAGCGCCGGCGCGTCATTGATGCCGTCCCCCATGTATCCGACGGCATGACCGGCCCGCTGCAGGGCCCTGACAATCCGCTCCTTCTGCTGGGGATCCACTTCGACAAAGAAATCGGTGCGGCCGACGTGGTTCCACAGCGACTCCGGGTTCATCTTGGATATGTCATCGCCCGTCAGCATGGCTTTGGGATCAAGCCCGACCGTGCCGGCGAGATGCGCGGCGACGTAGCGGTTGTCGCCCGTGACCACCTTGACCCTGATGCCCAGGGCCGCAAGATCCCGGATGATCTGCTGCGCCTCCGGCTTGGGTGGGTCAAGGAACAGAAGCAGACCCGCAAACGTCATGCCTGCTTCGTCATCCCGCGAGTAGGTCGCCCTGGCCGGACATCGGCGCGTCGCCACGGCCAGCACGCGAAAGCCTTCCATGCCTTTTTGCCGGTAGTAATCATTCAGACGCCCGCGCACCGCCTCGCCCAACGGCGCCTCGCCCCCCTCAGTCGAACCCGGCAAGCGCATCGATGTGCAGATGGCAAGCACATTGTCGAACGCGCCTTTTGTAATGATCAGGTGGCTGCCATCCCCGCCCTCCTCCTCGGCCACGATGGTGAGGCGCTTGCGGATGAAATCGTAGGGAATCTCGTCGATCTTCTTCCATCCGTCCGTTGTCAGCCCGTCCTTGTTGCAGGCGGCAACGATGGCGGCGTCCAGAGGATTCTCGATCCCGGTTTCCATGGCAGCGTTCAGATGGGCCAGGCGGCGCACGTCCGCCGATTCGACGCCGTCGGGGTCCACGGCCCCGCTGAGCACGATCTCGCCCTCGGTCAGCGTGCCGGTCTTGTCGGTGCACAGCACATCCATGCTGCCCAGATTTTCGATGGCCTCCAGACGCCGCACGATCACCCCCTTCTTTGCCATCTTGCGCGCGCCGCGCGACAGCGTGACGCTGACAATGGCCGGCAGCAACTCTGGAGAAATACCGACCGCCAGCGCGACCGCAAACAGGAGCGACTCCATCAGCGGCCGGTGCAGCAGCAGGTTGACGGTCAGGACGAAAAGCACCATCAACACCATGACGCGCAAAAGCAGGCCGCCAAATTGCCGCAATCCCCTTGCGAATTCCGTTTCCGGCTCACGCGCCAGCAGCCGCGCGACGACCGCCCCGAATGCTGTGGCGCGCCCGGTGTGCACGACCAGCACCTTTGCCGTGCCACTGCGAACCGAAGTTCCGAGAAAGACCGAATTGGTTCGGCCCGCCATCGCCGTGGCTGCGGGCAGCACACCGGGTTGCTTTTCAACGGGAAAGGACTCTCCGGTCAGGGCGGCCTCGGAGACAAGGAAATCCCTTGCCTCCAGGATGAGTCCGTCTGCCGGGATGAGGTTGCCGGCCGCAAGGAAAATGACATCCCCGGGGACCAGCATCCGCGCAGGAAGGCTCATCGTCGCCTTGTCCCGCATGACCTGCGCCATCAGCGCCAGCCGCTGGCGAAGCTGCGCAACGGCATTCGAGGCGCGCTGCTCCTGTACGAACCCGAGAAGTGCGCTGCCCAGAACGATGGCCAGGATGATGGAGGCATCGACCCATTCCCGCGCCACCAGTGAAACCGCCGCCGCGAAGACCAGGATCAATACGAGCGGACTCTCGAACTGATGCAACAGCAGGCGCAGGGCGCCCGCACGGGACTGCTCTTCCACCGAATTGGCACCGTAGCGCGAAAGCCGCTCGACCGCCTCAACACCAGAGAGCCCCTGCTCGTCAGCCGAGAGCTCCTGAAGGAGCGAAGGTGCAGCGCGACTCCAAAAGTCTTCCTGGGTTTGCCCGAACTGAAATGCGTGCGTAATTTGTCCGGCGGATGCATCAGGTGTCACGGGAATCCTTCGCGAACGTCACTGTCGGAATGCGGACTGCGATCTTGCAACCGCCCATGAGACACCCGATTCCATTGCACGGATTGATCTTTGTCATCTTCACCACATCCGGAATCAGTGGATACTATTGCGCTGGCTGCCAAACCGGCTTTCCTTCAGGAGTCTCAGCATGCACCGCCACCAATTCGCGATGGGCGCCGCAGTTCTGGCCCTTTTGACAGGATTTCCCGCCCAGTCCCAAAGTTATCCATCGAAACCCGTGCGCCTCATCGTCCCCTTCTCCGCGGGCAGCACCACCGACATCTCCGCACGTATCATCATCACGCAACTGGCGCCGCTGCTCGGACAGCCCGTCTTCATCGAGAATCGCGCCGGCGCCGATGGCAGCATCGGGATCATGGCGGCGAAAAATGCACCGGCCGATGGCTACACGCTGGTGAGCGCGGGTTGGACCAATCTCACCGTCAACCCCGTGGTGATGAAAGACCTTCCCTATGATCCCGCCAGGGATTTCAAGCCGGTTTCCGGATTTACGCGCGGCATGATCGGCCTTGCCGTCGCCGGCAATTCGAAATTCAAAAACGTCGCCGACCTGATTGCCGCGGCAAAAGGTTCATCCAAACAACTGGATTTCGGCACGTTTTCGGCAGGCTATCGCCTTGCCATGGAATGGCTGGCCACCGCCGCGGGCGTGCATTTTGCCCACGTGCCCTACAAGACGCCCGGACAGATGAACGGCGACCTGATGGGAAACCAGATCGATGCCGTCCTCGACGCCCTGCCTTCGCTCACACCCATGCTGAAAGCGGGCAAACTGCGACTCATTGCGGTTCTTGGCGACAAACGCCATGCCGAATTCGCCGACGTCCCCATGATGAAGGAAAGCGGTTTTCCGGACATCTCCATCTATGGATGGTCGGCCGTCTATGTGCGCACCGAAACGCCCAATGACATTACGGAAAGACTGGTGGACGCCATGCAGAAGGTGCTTGCCGCGCAGTCGACCCAGGATTTCGCCAGGGGTATCGGCTCCGAACTGATCGTGGGCGGCCCAGCGGTCATTCGCCAATTCCAGATGGACCAATATCAGAATTTCCAGCGGGTGGCCGGGCTTGCCGGAATAAAGCCGGAATAGCCACCCCATTTCGCCATACTTCGAAAGTCCTGACATGCCCCCTGCTTTTCGCATCGATGTTCATCACCACCCCTCGCCGCCGAGTTACGCCAGTACCCGCGGCCAGGACAAGAACTGGAAACCCGGCGACGATGACTGGAGCGTGCAGAAAACACTGGACAGCATGAATGAGGGCAGCGTGGCAACCTCGATGCTGTCCCTGCCCCATGCCGCGCAAATCTGGCCAGGGGATCGCACCGAAGCAAGGCGCCTCGCGCGGGACTGGAACGAATTCATGTCACGCATGGCGCAGGATCATCCGGGACGGTTCGGTGTTTTTGCTTCGCTACCCATACTCGATATCGAGGGCAGCCTGCTTGAGATCGAGCACGCCTTCGGGGTCCTCAAGGTGGATGGCGTCACTCTCATGACCAATATCGGCGACAGATGGCTGGGTGATGTCCACTACGCTCCGGTCTTCGAGGAACTCAACCGGCGCGGGGCAATCGTCTACACGCACCCGGTGGCGCCCGATTGCTGCCGCGGACTGCTCGCTCAGACGCACGACTCCGTCATCGAATACGCCACGGACACCACGCGCGCCATCGCGCAGCTGCTTTTCTCGGGCTCTGCTGCGCGCTATCCGAAAATCCGCTTCATCTTCTCCCATGCCGGCGGAACCATGCCTTTTCTTGCCCAAAGGTTCATCAACGCGCACCGGTTCTCAAAGGGCGATGCACAAGCAAACCTGCCCGATGGCGTTCTTCCCGCGCTGAACCGGTTTTACTATGACACCGCGCAGGCCGCGCATCCCTATGCGATGAGTTCGTTCAAACAGGTGGTTCAATTGTCCCAACTGCTGTTCGGAACGGACTTCCCTTACGTGAGTGCGGCGCTCACGGCAAAGGGACTGCAGGGCTGCGGATTTGCAGAACAGGAACTCGCCGGCATTTACCGTGGAAACGCTGTGAGACTTTTGCCGCGGCTGGACGCCTGAATTCAGCGGAGGATTCCGCCGAAATGCAAGTGCCGGAGTCACGCTGACGACGATTGATGGAGAAAATGGCGTTGTCCTTATCAGCAACCGTTTTCGCATCGTGACCTGCGCACTTGCAATGGTTTGTGCCTTGGTATAGCCGCGCATTTTCTGCTTGCCTGTGTAGGAAGACTTCCTATAATGCCCCGAGCAACAAGGGAATTACCACGGCACGATCGGCTGCACAACCCAACATAGAGCAGGGGCAAAATGACAACATCGGCAATTGGATCAATCGGGGCAGCGAGCATCGGTTCGATTTCAGGTTTTGGCGCCGCGTCGCCAATCAGTGCCGCAGCATCCGGCGACCTGGCCGGGCTGGGAACCAATGACCTGCTCGTGCAACTGCTCGATCTGATCAATAAATCAACGCTGTCGCCCAGCAGCAAGGTGGCCATTTCGGACGCCGCGAGCGGCATGCTTCAGGCAGACTCGTCATCATCGGCCGGCGCCAGCATGGCGGAGATGTCACAGGCGCTGATCGTCGCGTTGATGTTGCAACTTCTCAAGGCCTAGGGATTCCACGAGATTCAAGATGGCAATTCGGAACCGGCAATGAAAGCAGTCACTCCATCGAACGGCCTGCCGCCGATACGGTCCGCCGCACTGGCGAAGGCCCTGAGCGACCCCAGGGTCGAGGGGTTGGCCCGTTCGCTGAACCTGAATCTGCGCGATCCTGCGACGCTCAGCAATCTGCTCGCCCGCACAAGGGAGACGATTGAATCCTCGACGCAGGTGACGATCGGCCCCGAGGCCGCATTCGGCGCGCCCCCCGCGCCTATGGAACTGGTGCAGGCCCATACTCCCTATGTACACCACGCATTGCGGACCTATCACGCCATCGAAGCGATGAAATAAACGGTCGCCTGCGCGCTGCGATGGCGCCCTGTTGGCAAGGCATGGTTATACTTCGGATTCCCACCACAACCGCCTGGATTTCGCGCGCAGTCGCGCGCAATTCCCGCCGACCCACAAGGTTTCCATGAGTGAACGTACCCAAGTCGCCATCATCGGTGCCGGCCCTGCGGGGCTGGTGATCTCCCACCTTCTGCACCTGCAGGGCATCGAGTCCGTGGTGCTTGAGCGGCGCAGCCGTGATTTCGTCGAAAAGCGCCTCCGCGCAGGACTGCTCGAGCAGCGCACCGTCGACCTGCTGATTTCAACCGGCGTCGGCGAACGCCTCAAGCGCGAGGCCATGGTGCATACCGGCGTGAATTTCCAGTTTGAAGGCGAACGCCACCGCATTCCACTGGATGAACTGACCCCCGGCCGCAATGTCACGATCTACGGACAGCAGGAAGTTGTGAAGGACCTGATTGCCGCGCGGCTTGCAGCCGGTGGCGTGATCCATTTCGAAGCCGAGGTCGAGAACTTTCAGGGCCTGGACGGGGATCGCCCGGTGGTGCGTTACCGCCAGAACGGCACGAGCAGGGAGCTGCATGCGGACTACGTTGCGGGCTGCGACGGTTTTCACGGCATCTGTCGCAGCAACGTCCCCAACGGAAAGGTCTTTGAGAAGATCTATCCGTTTGCGTGGCTGGGCATCCTCGCGCAGGTGGCCCCCTCGTGCGAGGAACTCATCTACGCGCGCCATGAGCGCGGATTTGCGCTGCACACCATGCGCACGCCCAAGCTCACCCGCCTTTATTTGCAGTGCCCGACCGACGACACGGTCGAGGATTGGTCGGATGACCGCATCTGGACCGAGCTTCGCGCGCGACTGAACATGCCGGACTGGACGCTGGAGGACGGCCCGATCATCGACAAGAGCATCACGGAGATGCGCAGCTTTGTCCATGAACCCATGCAGCACGGCAGGCTCTTTCTGGCCGGTGATTCCGCCCATATCGTGCCGCCCACCGGCGCCAAAGGGATGAACCTCGCAATCTCCGATGCGCGGATTCTCGCCGCCGCAATCATCGACTTCTACAAATCCGGGAAGAAAGAACCGCTCGCGCGCTATACCGCCGAATGCCTGCCCCGCGTCTGGCGTGCCCAACACTTTTCCTGGTGGTGGACCACCCTGTTTCACCGCTTTGACGACGAGGATGCCGCGTTCCAGCAGCAACTCCAGGTTTCACAACTGCGCTACATGATCTCCTCAAAGCCGGCACTCACGAGCATGGCCGAGAATTACGTGGGGCTGGAACGCGTTGTCTAGGGCGCGTGACAGTTCCCCGTCATGCGCGTGCGCTTATTCCGGCTGGATGCGCGCGAGCTTCACCCACTCCGAGTAGCGGCCGATTTCGGCAAGGTAGAACTTCCTGAATTCTGCGGGCGTATCACCAACAGGCTCGATGCCCAGGGCACGGATTTTCTCCGGCGTCGCCTTGTCGCCAAGCGCGGTGCGATATTCCCGGTAAAGGCGTTCCACAATGTCCGGGCTGGTCTTTGCCGGCGCGAACATGCCGAACCAGCCGCCGTCAAACACAAATTCCGGAAAGCCCGCCTCCACGGTGGTCGGAACATTGGGCAGCGCCTCGGAGCGCTTGAGACCTGAGAACGCAAGCGCCCGCAGCTTTCCCGTTTTGGCGAACTGCACGACATTCGAAGGCGAATTGAACATCACCTGAACCTCGCCCGCGACCGCTGCCGACGCCGCCAGTCCGCCGCCTTTGTAGGGGATGTGAACCATCTGCGTGCCGTATTTCGAATTGAACAGCTCAGTCGCGATATGCATGGTATTGCCAACACCCGGGGTGCTGTAGGCGAGCTTGTTGGCCGGATTTTTAGCGTATTCAACGAACTCCCTGACCGTTTGCACCGGCACCGACGGATTCACGGTAATGAAGACCCCGACGTTGTCGATCAACTTGGTCACCGGCGCAAAGTCATTGGTCGTGTCATAGGGAAGCTTTTTGTTCACGAACTGGTTGATGACCAGGCCGCTGGAATACACCATGAGCGTGTAGCCATCCGGCGCGGCCTTGGCCACCATGTCCGCGCCCACGATGCCGTTGGCCCCGCCGTGATTTTCAACAAAAAAGGTCTGCCCCATCTGCTGGGTGAAATTGGCCGCCACGAGGCGCGCGACGATGTCCGGTCCGCCCGGGCCTGCCGGCACAATGATTTTCACCGGCTTGACCGGATAGGACTGCGCCGATGCCAGCGAGCAAAATGCAATCGCAACGACTGCTGCCACATTCATGCATGCCGATAATTTCATGGTGTTCCCCCGGTGATTGTTGCCAGCCCCAGACATATGTCGAATCAAGCCTGCTTCCTGCCTGTCGCAAGCCAGGGCACGAGGCGCTCCGCGTTGCCCCGTTCGATGGCATACAGCTTCTGGCTGCCATAGCCCAGTCCGCGAAGCGACTCCACCTGTTCGGCGATCGGAAAATAGGGATAGTCGGATCCGAAGGTGATCTGGGTTTCAGGCACCAGCGTGTTCAACGCCGCCATGGCCGCGGGATGCGTCGCGTTTGCCGTGTCGTAGTGAAGGCGCGCCAGTTCGTACTGGATGCCATTGGGCGCGTAGGTGTCAACGCCCTTGCTGCGTTCGCCAAAGGCGATGATCCGGCCGGCCAGCATCGGCACCGTGCCGCCACCATGGGAGAACAGCCACTTGATGTCGCGATACCGTGCGAAGGTTCCCGAATTGAGCAGGCTCAACACGCAACGCGTGGTGTCGGTGGGTGTTTCAATCGGACCGCTGGTGCCCGGCACGCCGGAGGGTATGCAGCACTGCGCCCCAAGCGGATGAAAATAGACCAGAGCCTTGCGCCGGTTCAGTTCCTCCCACACGGGCCGGTAGAACGCATCGCCCGGATAGCGCGCGCCGTAATTGGTCTGCAGGCCCACCCCATCGGCTTTGAGCGTATCCATCGCATAGGTCAATTCCGTCAACGTCGTGTCAATGGTCATCATCGGCAGTGTCGCAAGGAGGGCGAAGCGTCCCGGATAATCGCGCACCATGTTGGCACCGAAGTCGTTGCACAGACGCGCCCAGCGGTCGGCGGCAGCGGCGCCCTGATCGAACCAGGTTCCGGGCGTCGATGCAAGAGACAGCAGCGATGAGGCGATTCCACCCTTGTCCATGACCTCCAGCGCTTTGGCCGGGGTCCAGCCTGGTTGAACGCTGACGGGCACCTTGTTCTTCTGCTGCCACGCAACCCATGCTTTTTCATACTCGGCGGGGAAAAAGTGGTGGTGGGTATCCACCAGCCGGCGGGGTGCCGAGGAAGCCAGGGTTGCGCAACCGGGAAGCGCGCCGAGCGCGCTCATCGCGCCAACGGCGCCCATGGTCTTGACAAATTGCCGCCGCGAACCGGCCCGCTCACAGCCACAGGTGTCGATGGGTTTCATGTGATGTCTCCTTTTGATTGGTCCGTTCCGGATTCGGCCGTCGAGCCGCAACCGCATTCTGCGCTGAAGTGTAATATCGATGCGCCGTTCTCACAGCCCAGCCTGAAAGGAGATTGTCGTGATGTCAGTCCGTCATCGATTTGCAGGTTCCGTCCTCATCCCCGCGCTTGTGCTGCTCTGGAGTGGCAGCGCACTCTGCCAATCCGCCAACAAGCCGGTCCGCCTCATCGTCGGCTTTGCCGCCGGTGGCGGCACCGACATTTCCGCCCGGTTCATGGCGGACAAACTGCGCGGCACTTATGCGCCGACCGTGATCGTTGAAAACCGAGTCGGCGCGGCCTCGCGCATCGCCGTGGAAATGGTGAAGAATTCGGAGCCGGATGGATCGACGATATTGTTCACCCCCGACTTTCCCATGGTCGTGTATCCGCACAGCTACAAGAAGCTTGACTACGATCCGGTGCGCGATTTCATCGCCGCCGCAAGCATCTCCAGAACCAATCTCGTGCTGAGCGTCGGCCCGGCCGTTCCCGAGAGCGTGAAGACCGTCGCCGAATTCGTACAGTGGACCAGGAGCGATCCCAAACGGGCGTTTTTCGCCGACACCGCCGCCGGCGCCACGCCCCACTTCACCGGCGTGATGCTCTCGCGCGCGGCGGGCATCGAACTGACCGCGGTCCATTACAAGGGCGGCGGCCCCGCCATGCAGGACCTGATCGGCGGGCAGGTGCCCATGAGCGTCAATCCGGTGAGCGAGGTGCTGCCCAACGTCACCGCGCGCAAGATCCGCGTGCTTGCCACCACCGGCACGGAACGTTCGAAATTCTTTCCCGACGCCCCCACCATGATCGAATCCGGATACAAGGACGTGGTGGTGGCGGGCTATACCGGTTTTTATATGCCCGCGAAAACACCGCCGCAGATCGTCGCGAAATTCAACAGCATCGTGTCCGGATTGCTCGCCACCGAGGACATGCGGCAAAGCCTCGCCAAACTCGGCTCGGACGCCTTTGCCAGCACGCCCGATGAATTCGGACAGATCATCCGGCGCGAACTGGAGCGCTGGGGACCCATCGTAAAAGCATCTGGATTCACCGCGGAGGACTGAGCCGCCGCGATAGGGACGCAAGGCATGAGAAGCAAAACAGGGGGCTTAAAACCCCCTGTTTTTATTTAATAATCAATTAGTTACAACTACTGGTTAAGCAGCGGAATACTCTTGTAGTCCGGCGATTTCGGCACCGACTCCAGATAGGCATGGATGTCGGCCAGATCGGCATCCGACAGCATGGCCTGCATGTAGGGCGGCATCGGGCCGTTGGAATTCCGGATGAAGACCTGGATGAACGACAGGGGTTTTGGATCCGGCGCGAGTTTCGGGCCCGTGTTGGCGCCCTGCCCCACGGTGCCATGACATTGCCAGCATCCGTTTTTCTCGAAGGCAATCTTTCCCTTGGCCGCGTCGGCTGCGAACGCAATGGTGTGAACTCCCGCAAGGCCTGCAACAAGCGCCATCGGCGCGATCCAGCGGATCAATCCCATGTTGGTTTTCCTTTTCATTGTGGAGTTCACGGTTAGCGCGGCTGCGTCCAGACGTCGACCAATGCGGGCTGCCCGGATTTCACCGCGGCCACCGCCTCCCTGAGCATTGATGCAAGGTCCGCCGGATCCTTGACCGGCCCCTTGCCCCACCAGCCCATCGATTGCGCGAGCTTGGCGTAATCGATGTCCGGATTCATGATGCTGGTGCCGATCGGCCCGAGATCCTTGCCGTTGTTCGCCACGCGGTTGCGGAACGCAGACAGGCGCTGCACGTGCATCAGTTCCTGGTGGTAGCCGCGGTTGTTGTGCATCACCATCAGCATCGGAATGTTGTGGTGTGCGGCAGTCCACAGCACGCCCGGCGCGTACATCATGTCGCCGTCGCCCTGAAAACTCACCGAGAACCGGCCAAGATCGCGGTTGGCCAGGGCGGCGCCCACCGACCCTTGAGGTCCGTAACCCTGCCCGTATCCGCCCGAGCCGCCGATGTAGTGGTAGTGCTTCTCCATCGGCCACAAGCGCGAAGGCCATCCGCT
>CAIUKQ010000352.1 GCA_903899705.1 uncultured beta proteobacterium | reverse complement strand
GTCTCGGCAATCGTCGGAACTCAGACCGTGCATGGCCTCGGTGGATTGGGAAAGACGCGCGCTGCGGTCGAGTTCGGTTTGCGGCATGCCCATGAATACTCGGCGTTGTTGTTCGTCGGAAAAGGAATTACGCAATCCCGAATTAGCCCGAACGGAGGCCGGATAGGCCGAATTTACGAGGTGTTCGGGAACGAATTTCGCCCTGCCATCCGGTTTAAACCGAATTTAGCAATCGCGGTGCGAAACGGGCGTTTCGGAATCAAGTTTAGCAATTTTGGCGACCTTCACCGAAGCGGTGAGCTTGGCTGTCATTACAACCACGGCGTTTTCGCACACAATCTCTTTGCCGCCAAAGTGGATTATCAGCTTCCCTTTTGAAGTGCCGGGAGGACCAGCGGGATAGTCAGCGTGGTAGTAGAACATTAGAATAGTCCCGGTTGCTCGGTTACCGACTTCACTTTTCCCTTCCGACGCCTGGAGGCAAGCGCATTATGCACCTGGGCCAGTACCGGAACTGTGCCATCCGCGCCGATCTGCGCCTTTTCCAGCTCCGGCATCGCCAATTTCAGCCGGTTTCGTATGCCTTTACCCTCGTCGTAGTACTTTTCCCCATGGTGATCGAGGTGACTTTTAACGCAGGCATGGAGATAAGCGCAGGGAAACTTGCCCATCTGGCCGGGCTTTCGTCCCTTGGCCTTAATCGTTGCCAGAATGCCCTGTAAAATCTCCTGGTAGCGCTCGGCGGATACTTCGACCTTCCGCTCGTCAAGCCATGCAGCGGGCAACGTCAGCGCCCGTTTTACGCGCTCCTGCTGGGTGAACCAAGCCCGCTCCGGCAACGCGGAATAGAGCCAACCCCGCACCTGCTGTAGCAACTCGGCGATGACCGCATCGGGCGCTTTCATCTTGCCCACCTCGTGTCAGAAGCCAGCATCCAGTTATGAGCTGGGCACAAGCGCAACGGGAAGCGGAGAAGTGGCTCCTGGCCTGCGAAATACCGCAACACAAGGGGATCAAGGGACAATACTTTGACCTCCACGAGAAGGGTGACCTCATCATCCAGCAGGGGCAATTCCGCACCATGATCCTGCGCGCTGCCGAGCGCCTCATTAAGAAGCGCGGCGCGACGGCCTGGTTCCCCGAGTAGACTACTTGGGTGCAATGATCAGCTCCTTATAGGTGGTGGTCTTTCCCGATTGGTTATTTATCCCACGCACGCGGCTGATCGCCTTCAATCGGCAATCGTGGAAAATCGAACGGATCGAAGGCGCATCGTTCAGCGTCAGAAGCCACTTTCCCTGCAGCCGGTCAAGCCGTTGCCGGAGTGCCAGCACATCCGAATCCTTCCAGCCCTCATAGGCCGTCTTGCCACATTGCGTGTAGGGCGGATCGAGGAAAAAGAACGTCGTCGGCCTGTCGTAAAGTTCCATGCACCGCTGCCAGTCGAGGTGCTCGATGGTCACATTATCCAGCCGAAGGTTCAGTTGCCGGATCGTCTCCATGCGGTTCACGCGGGAGGAAACCGGATGGCTTACCCGCACGCCGAAGCTGTCGTCGCCTCCGCCGAACCCGATCTTGTTCCTCGTGTACCACCGCGCCGCGCGTTGGATGTCCGTCAGGCCGGGCTGCGCCCGAAAGTCGTGAAACTCCTGCCGCGAGTTCAGCACAAATTCCAGCTCCGTCAGCAGCTCGTCCCGGTGGAACCTCACGCAGCGGTAGAACGTGACCAGATCGGTGTGGGTGTCGTTAACGATCTCGTTTTGAGAGCGTGGCTTCGCCAGCAGGACCGCGAGACCACCCGCGAACGGCTCGACATAGCATTCGTGCTTGGGAATCAGCGGCAGGATCGCGTCGAGCAGGCGGGATTTACCTCCCGGCCAAGCAACGGCGGGACGGGTGCGAAAAGGACGTGGTGTTTGTTTCAATAGCGGACGGTTGCGCCTCCTGCGCAGGGTTATGGTTAGGGCTGACATGAAAGGGTTATTTCGCGGATCGCCGACAGGATCGGGTACGCCGCTTGCGGGACGATGACGTTGCCGAGGGCCGTATTGCGCTGTGATTGGGTGGCACGCCGAGTACCTGCTCTAAAGAGGCGGGGTTTATATAGTGCGTCATCCGACCACGCCCGTAACGGAGCACCAGCCAGCCGATCAACGTCCGGGCCCGCCCAGGTCTTATCTGGGCCCATTGGATCGTCCCCCCCCCCGAGTCGAAGGCTGCTGGACGCGGCGAGAATCCATATCCGCTCTCCGATGAAATCGGCCCCCACGGCACAAGCCGGAATAGCAACCGGTTGCGCGGTGTAACCGATGTCTTCCAGATCAGACAGCACTTGGTCGAGCCCCAATGAGGTGTGCCCAATAACATTCTCACCAACAAACCAAGCGGGCCCGGTTTCCTCAATCGCGCGGCGCACTGACGGCCAGAGGTGGCGTGGATCATTTTCGCTTCGGCGCTGCCCAAGAGTGGAAAACGGCTGACAGGGATAGCCTGCGGTAAGGAGGCAAACATTTCGAGCTGGGGCCCAGTCCGCAATTTTGATGTCCCCGTAGTTCGGCACTTTCGGCCAGCGCTTTTTGAGGACGCGGCAGCAGTGTGGGTTGACCTCTGAGAAGCCGATCGTTTGGAACTGGGCCCACTCTGCTGCGATGGTGAACATTCCGAGGCCGGAACAGAGGTCGAGGTGTGTAAGTTCATTCACAGGAGGATACGTTGGCCGGTGTCCTTCTCGATGGTGGGGAAGGCGGGCAGCGTGACGTTGCGGCGGACCTTGGCCATGGCGCGGACGTGGCGGAAATAGGCAATGCCGGTGCGCAGGAGGCTCCACTTGAATTTCAGCCATTCCATCGTGGTGGCGTTGCGCACGTGCCGATAGCCCTTGCGGGAATGACTGATGGCAAACTCGCTGATCAGTCCCGGCACGTTCCCGAGGTAACGAAGCTTTCGCTCATCGTCGATGCCGCACGCCGCGCACAGATCGGCAGCGCTGACCCAGCCCGATTGGGCGAGTAGCCATGCCTCGATCTGCGCGGTGTTGGTCATTGGCTGAAGGCCTCCCCTTTATGTCGAACCCTCGTCCAGGTATCGGCAGCGCCGTCCTTGTGGTGCGCCAGCCACCGGCGCATGTAGCTTTGAACCGAACGGTGCCAGCGCCACGGATCACCGCTGGCAAAATCATCTCGCTCAGATTTGTTAAGCGGATCGCTGGGACCGGTCACCGTGTTGGCCCGCGCCCGTGCGACCGCGATAAATTCCCACACCTCGCCGGTCGCCATGGTGCGCGGCAGGTAGAGCCAGCTCGGCTCAAGGATGATGACGTACTTGTCGGCGTGGCAAAGGCGCGACACGGGCCGGTCCAGGCGCTTCGCATAGTAGCGCGAGTGGAGCAGGCAAAAGTCGCCCCACTCTTTGCCGAACAGTCGGCGCATGATCGCCGCGCCCAGCTCGGGATGCGATTCGCCCTCGGGGCCGTCCATGTTGGGCTTGTCCCAATAGCCGAGATCGTGAACGAAGAACGCGACCCACAATCGCGGGTCCCACAGGAAGCCATAAAGCCGCCACCAGCCAATCGCGATCAGAAACGGATGCAGCCAGAAGGCATGCACGCCGTAGAGAACACTGCGCGTGCCGATGGGCGAATAGGCCGCGACGAGGCAAACCCAAGCCGTGTTCGCTGCGACCACGAGCAGTCCGGCCACGCAACTAAGGATGAATCCGTTCGAGGGATAGAACCAAACATTCCAGTAGCCCCACAGCGTGAAGAAGACCGTACTGGAGACGCAGACGCCCTGGACACGTTTGTCGCGCCGGAGCTGGGCCACGTTGCGCCCCAGGCACAACGCAGCGCCGAACTCGAACAGCGCATTGATGAGATCGCCGTTCATGGTTCAGGCTTTCACCACCGGAGCCTCGGCCATGAGGGTGAGAAGTTTTTGGCCCGTCAGGGGCAAAAACTTCGTGCGGATTTGGTCGCGGAGGGCGCTGAGGTCGCGGAGGTCGCGGAGGTCGCTGAGGGCGCGGAGGGCGCTGAGGGCGCTGAGGGCGCTGAGGGCGCTGAGGGCGCGGAGGGCGCTGAGGGCGCTGAGGGCGCGGAGG
>CAIUKQ010000351.1 GCA_903899705.1 uncultured beta proteobacterium | reverse complement strand
CGGCGCGTCCCGCCATGGACTGGGTCAGCCGGAACCATTACCAGGAATCCCCGTACCCTGATCTGGACAAGGCCCTTGGAAAGCTCGTGAAGTGAAGGGCCGCAACGCGTGGTTGTTGGTCCTGTGCGGCCTTGCCTTCGCCTTCGCCGGGCAGGCGTTCGCGCACAAGCCCAGCGACAGTTACCTCACGGTCAAGGCCGGTACGACGACCATCAAGGGACAATGGGACATCGCCCTGCGGGATCTTGAGTATGCGATCGGCCTGGATGCCAATGGCGATGGCCGGATCACATGGGGAGAAGTGAAGGCCCGGCATGCGGATATTGCCTCGTACGCATTGGCCAGGCTTTCCTTTTCAGCCGATGGCGTGAACTGCCCGATCGTTGCCGGCGAACAGCAGATCGACAATCACAGCGACGGCGCCTATACGGTCCTGTCTTTCAGCGCCGACTGCGGCGGCGAAATCCACAAGCTGGAGGCGCGCTACAACCTGTTCTTCGATTTCGACGCGCAGCACAAGGGTTTGCTGCAACTCCAATCCGCGCAGGGTTCGCGCCCGGGTGTTTTTTCGGCGGATCGCCCGGTGCAGGAATTCGTGCTCGCCGAATCGTCGCTGATGGTGCAGTTCCTTACCTTCATACGCGAAGGCATCTGGCATATCTGGGTCGGTTTTGACCACATCCTGTTCATCCTGTCGTTGCTGCTTCCTTCGGTCCTTGTCTACAGGGACGGACGTTGGCAGCCGGCTCCGTTCGCCGCACCGGTGTTCTGGGATGTCCTGAAGGTGGTCACCTCTTTCACGGTCGCGCATTCGATTACCCTCTCCCTTGCCGCGCTTGAAATCATTGCGCTGCCTTCGCGCCTCGTGGAATCGACCATTGCCGCATCTGTCGTGCTGGCCGCGCTGAACAACCTGTGGCCGGTCGTCCTCGAGCGCCGCTGGCTGGTGGCGTTCTGCTTCGGCCTGATACACGGCTTCGGATTTGCCAGTGTGCTTGCTGACCTGGGCCTGCCGCGGGATGCACTCTTGTTGGCGCTTGTCGGATTCAATGTCGGTGTTGAGGTCGGACAGCTTTGCATCGTGTGCGCTTTTCTGCCCATGGCGTATTTTCTGCGCCGTTCCACCTTTTACCTCAAGGGAATCATGGCGGGCGGATCGGCGCTTATCACGCTGGTCGCGCTGATCTGGTTTATCGAACGCGCTTTTAACGCTAAAATCATCACACCCTAGACGCACCCACTCTTGTGAGCCTGCGAAATCATTCCGGCCAGTCCTGCCATGATGATTCAGAACAATAAATCTCAATCGATCTCACCATGCAATTGAAAAAATCGCGATTGCGAATGTCAACGATGATCTGCGCTGCAGCCATGATGGCCGTCGAAGCCCGTGCGGATGGCCCCCACGACGAACACACCGATGCCATCGAAGTCATCGGCCATTATGAAAATGCCGTGGGCACCTCGAATGCGGCGAGCCAGGGCTACATCACCCCGAAACTAATCGAAGCCAAGCCGCTTTCACGGCCCGCCGAGGTGCTCGAATACGTGCCGGGCGTGGTGGTGACGCAGCATAGCGGCGAAGGCAAGGCCAATCAGTTTTTCCTGAGGGGATTCAACCTCGACCACGGCACGGACTTCTCCACCTCGGTGGCGGGCGTGCCGGTCAACATGCCCTCGCATGCGCATGGCCAGGGCTATTCGGATCTCAATTTTCTGATACCGGAACTGGTATCGAGGATCGATTACCGGAAAGGCCCTTACAACGCGCAGGACGGCGATTTTTCCTCGGCCGGGACGGCGAATTTCCACTACTACGACAAGCTCCCGAAGGGCATCGGCGAAATGACCGCCGGTAGTTTCGGGTACCGTCGCGGCTTGATTGCCAATTCCACCGAATTGCCGAATGGCAATCTCCTGTATGCCTTTGAAGTCGTCGGCAACAACGGGCCCTGGGACAATGCCTCGCGTTTCGGAAAACAGAACGGTGTGCTTCGTTACTCGATGGGCAACGCGAGCGACCACCAGAGTGTGACGCTGATGGCGTACCAGGCCAACTGGAACTCCACCGACCAGATCCCTTCGCGCGCGGTTTCCGGTGGGCAGATCGGGCGCTTTGGCGCCATTGACCCTTCGGATGGTGGCAACACGCAGCGCTACAGCCTGTCCTACGAGCGGCGCATCACCGATCACGACCAGGAGTTCCAGTTGAACGCCTATGTGATGCGGTACCGGTTGCGGCTGTTCTCCGATTTCACCTACTTCATGAACAACCCGGTCAACGGCGACCAGTTCGAGCAGGCCGACCGTCGCACCGTCATGGGCATTGCCCCAACCTGGGTTACCACGGGCACCCTATTGAATCGCGAAAGCATCCTGAAATTCGGGCTGACCCTGCGGCGGGATGCCATCGGTACCGTGGGGCTCTACAACTCCACACAGAGAGACCGAGCTTCCACCGTGCGCGAAGACACTGTGGGACAGACCAGCGTGGGCGGATTTGCCGAGCACTCGCTGCAATGGACCGATTGGTTTCGCAGTGTCGCCGGCGCGCGCGTCGATAAATACAATTTCAGCGTATCGAGCAACATCGCGGCCAACTCCGGGAAGACCTCGGATCAGATTGTGTCGCCCAAACTGAATCTGATTTTCGGGCCATTCGACCGCACCGAGTTTTTCGCCAGCGCCGGGCGCGGTTTCCACAGCAATGACGCGCGCGGCACCGTTGCCAAGGTGGACCCGACAACGCTGGCCCCTGTGACTTCCGCGCCGGCACTGGTCCGCTCCATAGGGTCGGAAATCGGTGCTCGCACCGAGTGGATCCCCAACCTGCAAAGTTCGCTCGCGATCTGGAAGTTGAGACTGGGGTCGGAACTCGTATTTGCCGGGGACGCCGGAACCACCACGGCAACGCGCCCTTCCAAACGCAATGGTGTGGAATGGTCCAATCGCTATCGCCCGCGGGAATGGCTGATCGTGGATGCCGATATTTCCACCTCCAAGGCCGAATTCAGTGACTTCGATCCCTCGGGCAATCGCATTCCGGGCTCCATCAACCGTGTGGCCTCGCTAGGCGCATCAATTACCGACCTGGGCCCTTGGTCGGCTAGCATGCAGATGCGTTACTTCGGTCCGCGCCCGTTGATCGCCGACAACAGCGTCCGTTCAATGAGTACGCTGCTGTGGAACGGCCGGGTCGGCTACAAGATAGATCCGAAAACGCGCGTGGTCGCCGACGTGTTCAACCTGTTCAACCGCAGTGTGAGCGATATCGATTACTTCTACCGCTCGCAGCTCAGGGGTGAAACGGCAGCCGTCGGTGACACGCACTTCCACCCCGTCGAACCCCGCTCGCTGCGGGTATCCATGCTGGTCAATTTCTAGACCAGTCATCGATATTAAAGCATTAATAATCAATTAGTTGCATTTTTATCCGTGCGGCGGCCGTGTCGCATGTTGCGGTCAATCTCCGAATCAGATTCCCAACGCGTCTATGCCCGCCTTCGCAACCTGTTCGTCCTCGTGCGACTGAACGCCTGAGACGCCCACCGACCCGACGCAATCGCCCTGCACCATGATGGGCAATCCGCCTTGCAGCGGCAGCAGCGGCATATTGAGCATGGAAATGCGGCCGGCTGCGACGCGGTCTTCAAACATTTTGCTTGAGCGTTGCGACAGCGCCGATGTGCGCGCCTTGGCCAGGGCCACTTCAACGTTGAGCGGCGTGGCGCCATCCAGTCGAGAGATCGCCAGCGGATGACCACCATCGTCAAGGATCGCAATTGCGACGGCCCATTTGTTCTTGATGGCTTCCGCTTCCGCCGCGGCCTGCATCTTCTTGACGTCGGCCAGCATCAGTGAGGGTTTGTTTTTCATGGTGTTCTCCGGTTGAATTGATCGAATCGGTACCGGCATGGCGCCGGCAAGGCGGCGATTTTACGTGTTTGCAGAACGGTTTCGCAGTGCTTCGCGAATCTGATCCAGAGCGGCCGGGTCTTCGAGGGTGGTGAGATCACCGGGGTCGCGGCCCTCGGCCAGCGCCTGTATTGATCGCCTGAGCAACTTCCCCGATCGTGTTTTGGGCAGCAGATTCACGAAGTAGACCCATCCCGGTCGTCCGATGGCTCCGAGTTCGCTGTCCACCCGGTCCATGATTTCCTTCTGTGCCTGTGCCCGCCCTTCGGCTGTCCCGGCTCTGCCTGCATCCTTAAGCACCACGAATGCGATCGGCAACTGTCCCTTGACCGTATCGGCAATGCCGACCACGGCCACTTCGGCGACGCCGCTATGCGCACTGACGGCCTCTTCAATCTCGCGGGTACCCAGGCGATGGCCGGCAACGTTAATGACATCGTCGGTGCGACCGAGGATGAAGTAATAACCGTCCTTGTCGCGTATGCCCCAGTCGAAAGTGGAATAGACCTGCTTGCTGCGGAAGGTCGAAAAATAGGTGCGCACAAAACGATCATCGTCTCCCCATACCGTGGTCATGCAGCCCGGTGGCAGCGGCGGCATGATGGCGACCACACCCTTTTCTCCATCAGCCGCATCCTGCGCGTCCGATTCGCGCAGCAGTCGCAGGTCGTAGCCATAGGCGGGAAAAGACGGGCTACCGAATTTCAGCGGCGTCTTTTCCACACCCGGCATCGAGGTGAGGATCGGCCACCCCGTTTCGGTTTGCCAGTAATTGTCGATGACCGGTTTCCCCAGAGCATCGGTTATCCATTGGTGGGTGGACTCATCCAGCGGCTCCCCGGCAAGAAACAGATGCCTCAACGACGATAGGTCGTATTTCCTCATTAAGGCGGGATCCTGCTTTTTGAGCACGCGTATCGCGGTAGGAGATGAAAACATCACGCTGACCTTGTGATCGGCGACGATCTTCCACCAGACACCGGCATCGGGCCGGATCGGCAGGCCTTCGTAGAGAATGGTGGTCATGCCGGCAATCAGCGGCGCATAAACAATGTAGGAATGGCCGACCACCCAACCGATGTCGGATGCAGTGAACATGGTCTCTCCGGCCTTGCCGCAATAGATATGGCGCATCGAGGCCGCAAGCGCCACCGCGTAGCCGCCAACATCACGCTGAACCCCCTTGGGATGACCGGTGGTCCCGGAGGTATAGAGGATGTACGAAGGTTCACTGGATTCCAGCCAGGCTACCGGCACGCGGGCGTTGGCATGCCGCTCGCGCAGTGTTGCGTAATCCTCATCGCGCCCTGCGACCCGGTTCATTTCTGCATCGAGTCCCCGATTGACGATCAGCACCCGGCCGGGGGGCGCCTTTGCGAGGCGCATCGCCTCGTCCACCAGGTGCTTGTAGGGGATGACCCGGCCGCCTCGCATGCCTGCGTCCGAAGTCACCATCAGACTGGGTTTCGCGTCATCGATGCGGACTGCCAGGCTTGCGGCGGCGAACCCGCCGAAGACCACCGAATGAACCGCGCCGATGCGCGCGCAGGCCAGCATGGCAAATACCGCCTCGGGAATCATCGGCATGTAGATGATGATGCGGTCTCCCCGCTTTGCCCTCAGTTCCAGCAGCACGGCCGCAAAGGTGTTGACCTCGGCATGCAGTTCGGAATAGCTGAAACTGCGCTCCTGGCCTGATTCCGAGGATATGAACACCAGCGCCGGTTGATTGCCGCGCTGCGCCAGGTGGCGGTCAAGCGCGTTGTGGCACAGGTTGGTTTCGCCGCCGCAGAACCACTTTGCAAAGGGGGGACGGGAATAATCCAGCACCCGATCGAAGGGCTTGTGCCATTCAATCAGCGCGGCCTGTTCCTTCCAGAACCCGTCGCGGTCCTCGATGGAGCGACGATAAAATTCCTGGTTGCTCTCTGGCATTGCCGGATCCTCCGATGTTGCGCCTGATCTTCGCGGCCTGATCGACTCGGGGCTGATCTTTACGCAATGCAGCCATTGTGACCGAGACCGGAATTTCGGGCGCGGTCCGGTTGGAAACGCCTGCTTAATCCGAAACGTTATGGGTCAACCACCCACCTTCACCACCGTCCGTCCACGAACCTTGCCTTCGATGAAGGCGGCAAAGGCTCCTGGCAATTCGTCAAAGGCGATGATTCTTGTCATCTGGCCGAGATGCCGCGGACGCAGGTCCGTCGCCAGGCGATGCCAGACTTCGCGCCGCAATGGCATGGGAGTAAATCCCGAATCGATGCCCAGGAGGCACACTCCGCGCAAAATGAAGGGGGCCACTGTCGATTTGAAGTCCATGCCTGCAGTGAGTCCGATGCTGGCAATGGTTCCCGACATTTGCATGGAGCTTGCAAGCCACGAAAGGTACTCGCCGCCGAGATTGTCGATGGCTCCGGCCCAACGGGGTTTCTCAAGCGGCCGGATCTTGGACAGATCCACGCTTTTGCGATCAATAATCTCCGTCGCGCCGAGTTCTTTCAGATAGGTCTCTTCGGAGGCTTTTCCCGTCAGTGCAGCTACCCGGTAACCCCGCCCCGACAGCAAGTCGATGGCAATCGATCCGACCCCGCCCGTTGCACCGGTCACAATGGCCGTTCCATTTTCCGGTTTTAGTCCATTCAGTTCCATGCGAACCACGCCCAGTGCTGCGGTATAGCCCGCGGTTCCAAGCGCCATGGCGTCCAACAGGCTCAACTCTTGCGGCAGGGGTACGACCCAGTCGGCGGGGAGTCGGGCCATTTCCGCGTAGCCGCCATCGTGTGCGACGCCGATGTCATAACTGGTGGCGATGACCGCGTCGCCGGGTTTGAAGCGGGTATCGCCCGATTCGACCACAGTGCCCGAGAGGTCAATGCCTCCCACGCAGGGAAATTTCCGGATGATGCGTCCGGTGCCGGTGGCCGCCAGCGCATCCTTGTAATTAATGCCCGAGTAGGCGACGCGAACGAGGACCTCCCCCTTGTCGAGGTCCTGATGGTCCATGTCCTCGAATGCCGCGCTGACCTTCTTCTCGTTCTCCCGAATCCTGAAAACCCTGATACGCGCCATGTCTGCTCCCTTGTGTCTTCAACCACCTGCTTCGGATGTCCGCGGCAATTCCAGATAGGTCTTCGTCTGCATTTCCGTCAGACGGCTTGCCGTCCGGTCGAACTCGAACATCATGGCGCGAATCCTCGCGTCGCCGGCAGCCTCTTCGCGTTTCAGCAGGTTGTCCGGCGCCGCATCCGCCGACAGGATGAGCTTCACCTTGTTGTCGTAGAACACATCCACCATCAGGGTGAATCGCCGGGCTTCATCGGCTAGTTCCAGGTCCATGCGCGGAACCCCGGACACCATGATGGTGTGAAAGCAGCGCGCCAGTTCCAGATAATCGTGCTGTGAGCGTCCCCAGCCGCACAGTGTCCTGAAATCGAACCAGGCTACGCCACCGGCGCGGTGCAGGCATTCGACTTCGCGACCTTCGAGCATGAACGCTCCGGTCTCTTCTTCGACATCTGCGATCCGGTCGAATGCCTCCCGCATTTCGCGATCGGCCGCTTCGCCAAGCGGGCTGTGATACACCCTCACCTGCTCCATGGCGCGCAGGCGATAGTCGACGCCCGCGTCAACTTCGACAATATCCATGTGCTGGTTGATAAGAGCGATGGCGGGAAGAAAGTTTTCCCTCTTCAGGCCGTCCTTGTAAAGCTTGGACGGCGGATAGTTGGAGGTCATGCAATAGACCACGCCGCGTTCCAAAGTACGTTTGAGCAGACGTGCGAGGATCATCGCGTCGGCAATGTCATTGACGTGAAATTCGTCGAAACAGATGAGACGGTATCGGCGCGATATTTTTTCGGCCAGTGCGTCCAGCGGGTCTTCCGTGCCCTTGAGTTCCTGCATTTCGCGGTGCACGTCGCGCATGAAATGATGGAAATGCACCCGCACTTTGCGCTCCAGCGGCAGGCACAGGTAGAAACTGTCCATGAGAAAGCTTTTGCCGCGTCCCACGGAACCCCACAGGTAGACGCCACGCGGCAGCTTGGGGCGGACAAACAGTTTTCTCAGATAGGAACTGCGGCGCTCCTTGTAGGCGCCCCAGTCCTCGTAAAGCCGTTGCAGGTGCTCCACGGCGTTGAGTTGCGCCGCATCGGCTACGTATTCACGCCGCTCCAGCAGGGTGGCGTAGTACTCCCTCACGCCGGAATGAACGTTTTCTCCGGCGGCCAATGGTTCGTTCATGGGATGGTTCGACAAAAACAGGCCGTACGCAGATGCGCGCGGGAAACGCCGGCCATTACATGTTCAATGCGCGCTTATCCACGGCCAGTGCAGCTTCGTGCATGACCTCGGACAGGGAAGGATGGGCGTGCACGATGCGCGCGAGATCCTCGGAACTCGCATGGAATTCCATTGCCACCACCGCTTCGGAAATCAGTTCCGAGGCGCGGCTGTTGACGATATGGACACCGAGTATTTCGTCGGTTTGCGCGTGCGCGAGGATTTTGACAAATCCACGTGAGTCGCCCTGTCCCAGCGCCCGTCCATTCGCGAGGAACGGAAACTGTCCCGAGCGATACGGCGTACCGGCGGCCTT
>CAIUKQ010000350.1 GCA_903899705.1 uncultured beta proteobacterium | reverse complement strand
CAAGGCAAGGTTAAATGGAACGAGAACAAATCCAATGACACTGCCGAGAATGCGGCATATTCCGCGCCAATACTGAAAAAAGATGGCATTACGCGAATAGTTTTAGTCAGCCACTTCTGGCATCTTCGAAGAGCCGTTAAATATTTTGAAAATCAAGGCTTGGAGGTGTTCCCCGCGCCAATGGGATTCATAACGTCTTCGCCTTCGACATTTGCCAATGCTTTGGCCTTGCTTCCCTCGGGCGGAGCTTTAGAGAGGAGTAGAGAGGCTGTCAGTGAGTGGTTGGGGATTTTTGTTCAAGAATTGATGTTGCGCATCCACATTGGAGATTAGCGAACCGATTCCACTACTACTTTGCGAGGCTCCGTACCCGGTGCCCTGTACCCCATATCCCCAGCCACATAAGTTTTGTTAAGTATCGGGGTATCCCGGCAGAAAAGGGGAAGGTTGACGAAGTCGCACCTGCTCCATTTCGCTGTAGGCACGACTGCGGTTCACACCCTCGGTGAATGGCCGCAGATCATCCATTGTGAATTGCGCTCTGCTACTGGACCTTTATCGCAACATTGTTCAGACAAGGTAAGGCGCAATTATTGTCTTCTGGATAAAGCTAATCCTGCTATTTGCGAAACGTCACTGCTTATGTCTGCCGGAAATTAATCCCTTCCTGGAAATGGAGAGAACTATGTCTATGTTGAAGCTGTATGTATTGATTTGCGGCCTTGTTCCCGGATTGGTTTTTTCCCAGGCTTACCCAACGAAGCCCGTGACGATGGTTATTCCATTCGCGGCCGGTGGTCCCACCGATACACTGGGTCGTAATCTTGCGCTCGCATGGGGCAGGCAACTCAAGCAGACCGTCATTGTCGAGAACCTGAGCAGCGCCGGCGGGATCGTCGCTGTTGCTCGCGTGGCACACGCATCGCCGGACGGTTATCAGTTGCTCCTGCATCACATCGGCATGTCCACGGCGCCGGCGCTGTACCGGAAACTGGATTTCGATCCGCTCACGGATTTTGAATACATCGGGCTGGTGGCCGATGTGCCGATGACGCTGGTCGCGCGCAGCAATTTCCCGGCTGCAAACCTGAAGGAATTCCTCACCTATATCAAGGCCAACAATACCAAGGTGACGCTGGCCAATGCGGGCGTTGGCGCGGCATCGCATCTGTGCGGGCTGTTGTTCATGAGCGCGATCCAGACCGACTTTCTCACGGTGCCCTACAAGGGAACCGCGCCGGCGATGAACGATCTGTTGGGCGGCCAGGTGGATTTCATGTGCGACCAGACCACCAATACCACGGGCCAGATCAAGGCCGGCAAGGTCAAGGTCTACGGTGTCACGACCGCGAAGCGCATTGCCGCCTTGCCGGATGTGCCCACGCTGGATGAACAGGGCATGAAGGGATTTACCGTGGGGGTGTGGCACGGTGCCTACGCGCCGAAGAAAACACCGCCGGCGGTGCAGGAGCGCCTGGTCACGACCATGCAGGCGGCCTTGCAGGATCCGGATTTCATCAAGATCCTCGCGCAACTGGGCACGGAACCTGTGCCACAAAATCAGGCCACCCCTGCTGCGCTGCAATCACTGCTGAAGTCGGAAATTGCCAAGTGGGCCCCCGTCATCAAGAAAGCGGGCGTTTACGCCGACTGACATACGGTTGCGTGCCAACCGCGCCGGCTTGCAATGGCGGGATGATTGCGGCACTCTCGCCTCCACTCAAATTGGTGGGCGAAGCAAACATGCAGGACAGCAGAGAGTTCACCCGTAAAACGGCAAGACTGAGCGCCGGCACGATGGATTATTTCGTCGCGGGCGAGGGGCCGGATGTCATTTGTCTACACGGTGCCGCGGGGGCGGAGATTCGCTCGGTCGCGCTGAAGCTGAGACAGAAATTCCGGGTGTGGTTGCCCATTGTTCCCGGTTATGAAAGCACGCCCCTGGTTGAGGGCGTCAATACCATCCCCGGTGTCGCCGGCCTGGTCTCGCAATTCATCGACGCACTGATTGGAAAACGCTGCGAGGTGGTGGGCCACTCCATGGGGGCGCGCATCGCGGCCTGGCTGGCCATCCTCCACCAGGACAAGGTTGAACAGCTGGTGCTGATGGCGCCGGCCGGATTTCGGCCGCTGGATGCGCCGCCCCTTGCATTTGACGGCGATGGTTTTGTCCGGCAAATGTATGCACATCCCGAACGCAGGCCCGCCGAAACGCGTTCCACGGCCGCGATCGAGTCCAATCGCGCGGCGATGCGGCATTATGGCGTTGGCAAACCCCGTGACGAAGAGTTGGTGGCTCGGGTCGGCGAGATAGGGGCCTACACGCTGATACTCGGAGGCGCGAAAGACGAACGCGTCCCCGCGGAAGCCGTTCAGGCGGTAAAGAGCCGGATACGTCGATCACAATTGCTGTATATCTATGACGCGGCGCATGCCATGGAAATCGATCAGCCTGAGCGCGTTGCCAGCCTGGTGGAGGATTTCCTGTTGCGGGGCGATGCCTTCATCGTCAATGCAGGGATGGTGCGTCCGCCCGCAGCTGCCGATGTCCCCACACGGGTGTAGTCGATCATTGACTTCCAGGGGGCGCATATTTTCCGGATTGAGCGGCGAGTGCAGGCGTTGAATGGACATCTGGCAAATCAACCTCGATTCCGGTGATGACCTGACCGCGCTCAGGGACCTTCTTGATCCCAATGAGAAGGCGAGGGCCGACAGGTTTTTGTCCGAATCCGTGGCGCGCCGCTTTGTTGTTTCCCATTCCGCGGTGAGGCGCATCCTGTCGACCTACGTCGGCCAGTGTGCCCAAGAGCTTGTTTTTGAATACAACGGACATGGCAAGCCGGCTCTTGCGGGTGGCGGCTCACCAAGCTTCAGCCTTTCGCATTCGGGGGAGCTCGCCTTGTGTGCAGTGGCGCAATCCGGCGAACTGGGTGTCGATATTGAACAGTGGCGCGAGGTTCGCGTTGCGGAACTGGCAAAGCGCTTCTTTTCGGCGACCGAATCAAGGCATCTGCTGGGTCTTCCGGATCATGAGCTTAAAGCAGGATTTTTCTCCTGCTGGTCGAGAAAGGAGGCCTACATCAAGGCGAAGGGGCTTGGCCTTTCACTGCCGCTTGACCAGTTCTCCGTTGAATTGCGTCCCGGCATGCCCGCGGCCCTGCTGGATTGCGCCTATGCGCCGGACGATGTCGGACGGTTTCGATACTGGAATGTGCCGGTGCCGCCAGGTTTCGCGGCGGCCGTCGCGTACAACGGACCGGACGAGGGGGCCCCGAATTTCCGATCATGGGTTTTCAGTTCCCGGGCTTGAGCACCTCGGCGGTCGATCCGCGTTGCTTCAGGGCGTCACAGCGGCTCCACGACGCCTTATCGAGCTAATATCTTGAAAATATTGAAGAAAACGTAGAGAAACGAGGATGCCAGTACTGCAGAAATACCGATTATGTAATTGCGGTTGATCCGGCGCTTGCGCTCCTGGAGCGCGGCGCGCTCCGCTTCCATCAGCAAGGCCATGCGGGTGGCGATATCGGGTTTGGGCGGCGCCTCGGTTGGTGCCTGCGGCGTGAATGTCGGGGTGGTGGGCGTGGCACCAATGGCCGACGGTTGCGGCGAAGGCGGCATGACCGGCCGCGCAGGCGCGTCATGTTTCACGACCCGGGGAGCCGTAGCCTTGGCGGCGTGGGGCCGCAGACCGGATTCACGCCGTGCCGCTGCGATCAATGCCGCTTCTTTATCGCTGAGACCTTTGCCTTTCATCCTTCGGTTCACAT
>CAIUKQ010000349.1 GCA_903899705.1 uncultured beta proteobacterium | reverse complement strand
TGGAACTGGCGCGCTCGGATACCCAGCACGCCGTTGCCAGCGCCCTGGCCGAAGCCAACGGCGAAATCGGCCAGCTGAAGCAGACCATCGGGGTGCTTCGCGACGAACTCGAAAATGAACGGGCGCACCGGGACGAACTCGTGCGCCATGCGCATATCGAAAGCCAGGACGAGATCATGCAGTTGCGGGCCGCCGCGGCCGCCCTGCGGGAGCAGATGGAAAACGACCGCGCCATGCGCGACCAGGCCGTGGCAACCGCCATCTCCTCCGCTCAAGACGAAATCGCCCAGTTGCGCGCCACCGTGGCCACCCTGCGCGATGCCCTGGACCGTGAATCCGTGTCGCGCGAACAGGTGATCAATTCGACACTGGCCCATGACCGCGCTGAAATCGCCCAGTTGCAGCAGACCATCCAGGAACTGCGCGACCGGCTTCAGGATAGAATGAGCACGTCAGGTTGAGACCGGATTTGTGTGTGAAATCAACAAGGTTGCATCAATGAGCACTGAGAAATCCCCCCTGCCGCCAAGCAACATCCGCCCCCTGATCGGCAAGAACCGGGAGGAACCCGGCAAGCTGCGCAGCAAGGCCGCGCCTCGCAGCCAGCGCATCAAGCTGATCGAACTGCTGCTGGAGGTGTCGCGCCGTATGGCGGCCTACGACACCCTCGATGACGTGCTTCACGCGCTGGTCGACATGACCACCTCGGAAATCGGCGCCGAACGTGGATCGCTCTTCCTGAACGACACGACCACCAACGAACTGTATTCGCGCGTGGCCCAGGGCAACATCAAGCGCGAGATCCGCCTGCTGAACACCAGCGGTATTGCCGGCCATGTGTTCACCACCGGGGAATCGATGATCATCCTCGATCCCTACTCCGACCCGCGATTCAACAAAGGCATCGACGAGCAGACTGGCTTTGTGACCCGCAACATCCTGTGCGTGCCGATCAAGACCGTCAAGGGCGAGATCATCGGTGTTGCGCAGACACTGAACAAAAGGAAGGGCGACTTCAACGAGGACGACCTCGACATTCTCGAGGCCATGACCACCCAGGGCACGGTGGCCCTGCAGGGCGCGCAGTTCATCGAGCGTATGAAGGCGGTGCGCGCGCAGGAAATGGAGTTCGTGGAAATCGTCTCCGAGGTCACCGCCGACATCAAGCTGGGGTCGCTCTTGCAGAAGGTCATGGGCGAGGCCACGCGCCTGCTCAACGCCGACCGCTCCACCCTCTTTCTCAATGACGATAAGACCCACGAACTGTGGTCCGAGGTCGGCCAGGGCCTGGAATCGATGCAGATCCGTCTGCCCAACCACCTGGGCATTGCCGGCGCCGTGTTCACCTCCGGTAAATCGATCAACATGCCCTACGCCTATGCGGACCTGCGCTTCAACCCCTCGTTCGACAAGCGCACCGGCTACTTCACCCGATCCATCCTGTGCGTACCCATCATCAACAAGCACGGCAAGGTGATCGGCGTCACGCAGGTGCTCAACAAGCGCGGCGGGCCCTTCACGGCCGAGGATGAATCGCGCCTGCGGGCATTTACGGCGCAGATATCGATTGCGCTTGAAAACGCGAAATTGTTCGCCGACGTGCAGAACATGAAGAATTACAGCGAAGCGATGCTGGAGTCGATGTCCAACGGCGTGGTGACCATGGATGAAGCCGGCAAGATCGTCACCTGCAACGCGGCGGGCCTACGCATCCTGCGCGCCACTTCCGCGCAACTGCTGCACAAGCCGGTGGCCGATTTCTTCACCGGTGACAACGCCTGGGTGCTGGAC
>CAIUKQ010000348.1 GCA_903899705.1 uncultured beta proteobacterium | reverse complement strand
CCGAAGCTAGAAAGGCATTCAGGATGAACCGGCCGATCCTGCCATTGCCGTCTGAATAGGGATGAATGTAGACAAAGAGGAAATGCCCAAGGACCGCCCGCACGCCGGCGGAAGGTTCGGCGGTTAGGAGCGCAAAAAGCGTGTCCAGCAATTCCGGCACGGCCTCGTGAGGCGGCGGTACGTGCTCAGAGCCCCGGATGAAAACCGGACGGTTGCGGTAGCCAGCGAGTGCGTAGGCGGGCAACACTCCTGCTTGGACAGAGGGGCTGAACAGCGCCCGATACCAGGATGGCAAATCGCGGTTGATGGTCGCGGGCGCGGGCTGGCCGCCGAGGATTTCCCGCAGGCTCGTCATGACTGCTTTGAAAGTCTCGTGATAGCCTTTCGCGGCCATCGCGTTCACCTGCTCGCTGTCGGTCGCAGCCGTTTCCGGATTCCATTCGCCGGCAGCGATCCGGGCGATCAGTTCCGGCGTGACCTGATAACCCTCGATGGAAAGCGAATGGTAAGCATCGTGAGTGTAGATTTCGGCGACACGGCTGAGATAGGCATCGGCGGGCGGAAGGCCAGGCGATGCCGGGAAGATCTCATTCGCGACTGGACGCATTTCCTGCCAGAGGGCTTTCAGACGCCCGACGTAGGGCGAACTGAAGAGCAACCCAATGGGCAGTCGCGGTGGAGATTCAAATGGATTGGTTTCGGCGAATTCCAGCCCGGCGGCGGTCAGGTCGGCCGCGAGTCGGCTGGCTTGCTCCGTCAATCCGCAGTGGCGGAAGGCGCCGACTAGCCGGCCGGCGGCGGTGGGAGAACCGGCCTCGCCCAGGAGGATGCGGCTGAGGTCCTCGGAACGGACGAGGCGCAGGGCAATTTCCGCATTGGTGACGGAATGCCGGAAAAAGGCCGGGCTCACTCGCACCAAGGCAAGGGCCAGGGGCATCAACTGCACGCCTTGCCGGAGGTCGGTGGGTCTCGGAAGGTTCTTCTTGTCGGAATAAATCAGCAACGACGTACGGTTCGGCAGTTGCACGGTCGATGTGCCACCCCTGCTGGCGATAATGACCAATTGCATCGGCGTTTGCGCGTTCCCAGTCCACAGGTCGAGGGAGTGTTCGGCCGACAAGCTGTAGTCGCTGCCAAAACGGTGGCGCAGGTATGCGCTGGCGAACCCCCAAAAATGGGCGTGCCAGAAGGTCGTGTCACCAGATTCCGCCTGGGGCGTGGTCAGGGCATACCAGCCCTTGATAATTTCCACAAGGAAGCCACGCTTAGTCAGCAACAGGCGATCCGGTCGGGAAATGTCCGGACCACGGACAACTTCCCCGGTCGCGCTGGCTCGAACCCGTTGGAGGGCGGCCGCGAGTGCTTGTTGTGGAGTCGGCATCGACTTTGTTTTGTGCTGAACGTTAACTATGTTTTATGGAACTTGACAACTTTGTTTTACGAACTAAACCAACTATGTATTTCTGCCGAAGTGCAACCTCCAGAAGCGCTGGTAAACTCAATGAAACTGCTTTTTCACAGTTGACGTGGTTTTGGACGGAGTCAGCAGTTCTAAATTGTGTAAACAATTGCTGCTCCATATCTATTATAGCTGGCTCATAACCTGAAGGTCGCTGGTTCAAATCCAGCCCCTGCACCCAATTTGAAACCTCCAGAAACCTCTGGAGGTTTCTT
>CAIUKQ010000347.1 GCA_903899705.1 uncultured beta proteobacterium | reverse complement strand
TTTTTAACGTCGGCCGCGATCCGTTCAATGACGGCCTTGGGCGTTGCAGCCGGCGCAAACCAGCCGAACCAACTGCCGGACTCGAACCCCGGAAAACCCGCCTCGGCCACCGTGGGCATATCGGGAAACAATTCGCTGCGCTTCAGGCCCGCATAGGCAATGCCTTTGATGCGCCCCTGGCGCACCATGGGAATGGCCGCGGTGATGCCGGTGATGGAAAAGGCAATCTCGCCGCTCGCCAGCGACTGCAGCGCCTGCGCGCCGCCCTTGTACGGCACATGCTCAACCTTGATCCCCGCCTCGCGCAGCAACCACTCGACATCCACATGGGTGGCGTGCCCAATTCCGAGGCTGCCGTAGTTGAGGGCACCGGGCTTCGCGCGGGCCAGCGCGATGAGCTCCTGAAGCGTATTCGCGGGCAGTTTGGGGCTGCCGGCAAGGATATTGTTGGAGCCGATCAGGATGGTCACGGGCGCAAAGTCCTTTACCGAATCATAGGGAAGGTCCTTGCGAAAGATTTCATTGGCATACAGGGTGCTGCCGCCGGTCTGAAGCAGAGTGTGGCCATCGGATGCTGAGCGCGCCACCCCTTCGGCCGCAACCACTCCGCCTGCCGAGGGACGGTTCTCCACGACGATCGGTCGTCCCCACAGGGTGGAGAGCTCCTGGGCGGTGGCACGCGCGATGGTGTCCTGCAGACCGCCGGGGGGAACCTCCACCACGACGCGAACTGTGCGCTGGGGATAGTCCTGGGCGCCAAGAGGCGCCGCGAACAACAATCCCGTCAACCATGCAAAGACCGGTTTGGCTGTCCGACTGACCAGAGTGTTCATGAGTGGCTCCGTGGTTCGAATTCGTATCAACGTTTTACCGAGGCAAGCTTCTGTTTCCAATCGGCGGGCAGCCGTATCTCCCTCGACACATCCCCGCCATATTTTCCGAATTGCCCCGAAATGAAACTGCGGTTGCGGTTGGGCGCGCCGCAGACCACGATTTGCAATTCTTCGGGTTTGTGCAGGATGGGAACGAGGCGCTCGGGGTCGTCATTCAATGCGAAGCGTTTGTCGAGCGACCCGCGCTTGACGGCCTCGATGAGGTTGTAGCCCTGCTCCACGCGCGCGAGCTGCTCATCGAACAGGCGCGCCGATACCAGCGCATGCTCGTACAGCCAGCGCTTTACATCCAGCTTGGAAAATCCCGCCTTGGAAAAGATTCCGGCGATCAGGGGGGTGAGCCCCAGCACCGGCGAAATATGTCCGCCGAAATGCTCCATGGCCACCAACAGGTTGCCGCCCAGTTCGCGCGTCATTTCCCTGGCAATGACCCCCAGGTGGCTCTCGGCAGGGCCTTCCGTGAGGAAGCTGTGTCCGGTGGTATCGGCCGACTGCACGGTGATGACATTGCTGCCCGCCGCAAAGCCGCGATCCACCGACATCGGCGCCCAGGGGCTTTCGTCCTCGGCCTCGGCAATCACCGGGTAATAGTTGCGCCCGAAGGTGGCCATGTCGGATTCACCCAGTCGGTAACCGGCCACATTCACCATCAAGAGACGCAGGAACCGGCTGACGGTGATGTTGGCCTGCGCCTGGGGCCGCAATACACCTTGCCCCGAATTGAAACCCAGCTCCTTGGCGATGGGCCCGTTCAGGATGATGAGGGGCGTCAGGCCGACGGTACTGCCCACGTTCTCGATGCCGAAGCGCACATCGGAAACGGCATCAGCGAGCGCAAGCAGCACCGGCATATATTCGGGCCGGCATCCTGCCATGACGCCGTTAACCGCCACTTTCCAGACGGTGGCCGGAAGGCGCGTGGGCGGCAGCAGACCGATGACTTCGTCTGGCGCACGGTCCGTAAAGGCGAGCATGGCCTCGACCTCTTCAAGGGTCGGTGGAACAATGGGCAACCCGTCGCACCAGATCTTTTCGCGGAAATGATCGTTGACTTCATTCAGGTCGCCACTGAAAACGATGTCACGCGCGCCGACCCGTTTGCCCTCGCGTGAAGTCGTCTCTGTCGCGGATCCCGGGGCAGGCTGGGTAAGCAGCGCAATCAGTTCATCCACCTTGGCCAGCGTTGCCTCGAACAATTCGGCTTCCCGCATTGCGCCGATATTAGGCGGTGGAAATTCGAGCAGGCGCATGTGGGGCACGCCCTCGGCCTTGCCCACGAGCCTGGCAGGCGGTGAAAAACCACGACAAGTCACCCCGACCGCCGGAATACCGGCGGCTTCAATCCATGCTGTGGCCCGCGACACGGCGGGCGCGCAGGTCCCTCAACAGCCTGCGGTGATCAGCGCCGCATCAAGGCGCTCTTCGCGAACAATGTCGGCGATGTCGGGCTCGGGATGTTCGCCCCAGCGCAGTCCGCGTCCGGGGGCGAACTCGATGAACTCCATGTCGGGATAGCGCTTGGACAGATGTTCCCTGAACAGGCGAAGGACGATGTCACCATTGGTGAATGCGGTCCAGCATAGGCCGAGGCGCTTGCCCTTGAGGCTGGAAAGCGGCGGTGCGGAAGATGACTGCTTGACGGCGTCTTTGGCGTCAAGCGCGTCGCCCAGGGGGCTGACGACGTCGTATTTTGCTTTGCTCATTGTCTACTCCAACAGGCAGTGCCTGAAAATATAAAAATCAATTGATTGCGAAATAATCGGAAAGCACGGCAGAGCGCACGAATCACTCCGGCTGCACACCGGCGTTCCTGAGAATGCGCCCCCACTTATCCACTTCGGAGCGCACAAGAGCCTGCAGTGCCGCGGGCGTCGCCTGCTCATGCGTGGCGATTTGACCACCCGTGCGATTGAAATGCGCAACAAGGTCCGGGTCGGTCAATGTTCCCTGCAGGGCTGCAACCAGCCTATCCCGCACAGGCGCCGGCAGATTCTTCGGCGCGAAGATGCTGGTCCACACCACCATTTCGAACCCGGTGAGACCCTGCTCATCCAGCGTGGGCACCTCGGGCAGATTGGTGACGCGCTGCTTTCCGGTGACACCGATGGCCCTCACCTTTCCGGCCTTGATGAGCGGGCCGACGATGGAAGCCGAATTCGACAGGAGATCGATGTGCTTTGCCACCAGATCGTTCATCGCAGGCCCGCCTCCCTTGTAAGGCACGGTGGTCAACATGGAGCCCGTGGCCTCCATGAAGAGCAGCGCAGACAGATGCGAGGGCCCCGAGGTGCCGATGGTGATCTTGTCCTGATTGGCCTTGATATACGCGATGGTCTCCCGGAAGTTGCTGCCGGGAAGATCGCTTCGAGCCATCATCAGACTGGGGTCGAATACCAGGGTGCCGATGTAGTCAAAATCGGTATTGGGGTTGTATTCAAGGTTCTTGTACAGCGCTGGCGCAGTGGCAAATCCCAGATTGTGCTGGAGGATGGTATAGCCATCCGGTGTCGCTCTCGCCACGCGCGCGGGTCCGATATTGCCCGCACCGCCGCCGACGTTCTCAATCACAATGGACTGCTTCAACTGCCGTCCCAGCGCCGCGCCGAACTGCCGCATGTGCGCATCGGAAGGGCCGCCCGCGGCAAAGGGAACAATCAGAGTGACGGGTTTTGTCGGGTAGACCTGGGCATTTGCCGCATAGCTGGCCAGCAATAGCGCAGCCGACAGGATCAGCTTTTCATACATGTTATTTGTCCAGTCAAGGATGGTTTCGATTGGTCCGGCGACTGCAATGGCAGACGCGTTCAACGCCAGACCCGGATATTATTGCTGCGCCGTCCCGGGTGCAGGTGGAAGCGCGGCGACAAAGGTCTCCACCCCCCCGGCCTTCACATAGGCCAGCGCGCAAGACAGGGCAAGGTCGGTGCCTTCACGCGGGCGCGGGCATCGAGTCTGTACCACGCTCGCCATGGGTGGCGCTGGCGCATCGGCTCCCGGCAGCGCATTTTGGCGGTCGGCTTCACGGCGGCCCATGCGCACTTCCTGGGTGCCGGGAGCAACCACCAATTCGATATCCGGACTGACGCCCACGCGCTGCACGGAACGTCCCGAAGGTCCGTAGTACAGCGCCGTGGTCAGGCGCAATGCGCCCTTTTCCGCGCCCAGGGGAACCACGGTCTGCACGCTGCCCTTGCCATAGCTTCGCTGACCCATGACGATCGCGCGGCCGTTCTCCTGCAATGCCGCCGCCACCAGTTCGGCCGCCGAAGCGGAATTGCCGTCTAGCATGACCACCATGGGCACACCGGGCAGCATTTCGGCGGCATTGGCCTTCCAGCTACGCTGATTGCCGGGCGTGCGTCCACGAATGGACACGATCTCGCCCTGACTGAGAAACAGATCCGCCGCCACCACCGCCTGGTTGAGAAGGCCGCCTGGATTGCCGCGCATGTCCAGAATGAGGGCACGTGGCGTGCGCGAACTCGTTGCCGCCGTAATCGCCTTTTCGACGTCGGCGCCCGCTGATCCGGTAAAGCGGGAAAGCCGCAGGACCAACACGTCATCGTCCATGCGCCAGCGTACCGCCTGCGTGCGTATGGTCTCCCGTGTCAAAAGGACGCTGAAATCATCCTGGCCGGCGCGGCGGATCACGAGGTTCACCGCCGTGCCCGGCCGGCCGCGCATGCGCGACACAGCATCGGCGAGCATCATGCCAAGCACCGGATGATCGTCAAACCGGACAATCAGGTCGCCGCTTCGCAGGCCGGCCCTCGAGGCGGGCGTATCCTCAATCGGGGACATGATGCGCACAAGGCCATCCTGCATGTCGACTTCCATGCCCAGACCGCCGAAGCTGCCGGAGATGGATTCGCGCTGGCTGCTTTGCTCGCGGGCATCAAGGTAACCCGAATGCGGATCCAGCGATGCCAGTGCCGCATTGACGGCAACTTTGAATACCGCCGCGGGGTCCCCCGATTCATGCTTGATCGGGGCCAGGGCTTTCATGGCCGCGTCGGTCATCTGGGGCAGGTCCACTTCTGTCGCGTAGGCGCGCTGAACCCTTCTGAATATCGAGCCGAACAATTCCCGGTAACCCTCGACCTGATCGCCGGGTTTCACCGCGCGCACATAGGCTGCGGTTATCGCAGTCAGCGAATCGTTGGCCGACTCCGCACCCTGGGACGCGGTCACCGAAAACAGGAACGATGATGCCGCAATCAGTGCCGCGGCCGCCATGCGATAACGCAGGCGGCGAAAGCGCTTCATCATTTGCGGGACCACCCGGGATGTCATCCGTTTGCGTCAGGCCGCGGGTTGCGGCGCTCCCGGGGGACGTCCACCTTCGACGACGGTGTCGCCCGGATCGATGGTCCACATCGAATAGCCCGGCGTCTTCTCCCAGTTACGGGTCTTGAAGTTGTCATCCATCAAATCCATGTCGGCAAAATATTCGGTCTGCCCGCCGCAGGGATTGTTGAAGTACCAGAAGAGGTTGGAACCCAGGATATGGCGCCCGGGTGGCGCATAGGGCTTCCAGTTCTTGCTGCGCATGTTCTTGCCGCCGAAGATGATTTCGTCGAAATCACGCACTTCGAACGCCACGTGATTGAAGGCCGGAAAATCGGGGGCCTTCAGGAAGAACAGATTGTGGTGATCGTTGGAACCGTTACAGCGCATGAAATCGCCAAGATCCTCGGTGTGGTCGGTCATGCGGAACTGCAGGCGTTTCATGTAGAAGTCCGCCGCCTTTTGCTGGTCGGCGCGCTTGATGCTGTACACCACGTGGCCCATGCGCTGCGGTGATGCACTGCGCGGCGGGTCGTAGGGCTTGTTCATCCGCGCGCCCTCGGTGCGCGCCGGTGCCACGCCATTCTGAACCCTGAAGCCGATGCCGAATCCGAGGTCGTCATGGGTATGCAGCGTGCCGTCCGCATCCACCTTCACTTCGCGGTCGCGTTTCAGCTCGTCATGCAGTTCCTTGAGGGACGCCTGCGTATCAACGCCCCAGACGACTTCCCGAACAGTCGGACCGCCAAACGGTGATTTCGGCAGCGCTGCATCGGTGGCAAGCCTGAGCACCACGGTCTGCCCGGAGGGCATGCCAAACTCCGAACGATCCGCAGACGTCGATTTCTGTTGCAGGCCCCAATCCTGGAAATAGCGCACGCCGATATCCATGTCGCCCACGCCGTAAATCAATGACTCAACCCGGTTAATTTTCATTGCCTTGCCTCCGCTTATTTTGACTGTGCGTCATACTATACCGCCATGGAACACTTGGCTGTAAAGCCGGTGTATTGACCACCCAATGTGTCCATTTTTTGGAAAGTCCCCGCCATGAATCCAGTGATTCCGGTTCTTGCCGCCGCTTTCGTGGCTTTTGCGCCCGCCTGCATCGCCCGGTCGGTTGAGCTTCGCCTTGCGGCGCCGGCCCCTCCCCAGTCACCCATCGTCACGCGCGGCATCGCGGAGTGGGCAAAACAGGTCACCGCCGATTCGGGAAATGCCGTGACCTTCCGCATCATGGCCGGCCCGACGCTGGCAACGTTCGAAAATGTCTACGACCGCGTCCTAAGGGGCGTGGCCGATGTCGGCTTTGGCACCGGTGGCACTGTCGCCGGGCAATTCCGGCGTTCCGAAGTGGCCACCCTGCCGTTTGAGGCCGAAGGCCCCGTGGAGGTCGCCGTCACCCTTTGGCGCAGCACACAGCGGGGGCTGATCGCCGAAGACTATGCGTCGGTCAAACCCCTTGCGCTGTTTTCCTTCCCCGTCAACATTCTGCAAACCCGGACTGCACAAATCCACGGCATGGCGGACTTCTGATGAACTCGCAAAATGAAAGAAACAGCTGAATGCGGTGTCGGCCGAGTGGGTGAAATCCACGCCGAATGGCGCCGGCATCCTCGCGGGTTGCCGGGAAGAGGTAAAGAAGTTCCGTTCAGGGCGGTGACGGATCGACGCATGTCAACACGGCACCGGGGCGCCATGCTCCGAATGCATTCGAGCGGTTGCCCATCGCGCCGGATGACCACAAAAACACGCAGGAAAGAACCATGAAAGCAATCATCGTAGGGGGCGGCATCGGCGGTCTGTCGATGGCGCTGAGCCTGCATCAGGCAGGCATTGAGGCAAAAGTATTCGAATCGGTCAGGGAACTGGGTGCGCTGGGCTCCGGGATCAATCTCCAGCCCAACGCGGTGCGTGAACTGGATGAAATGGGGCTGGGCAAGGCGTTGGCCGCCATCGGCGTGGCAACGCAGAAATGGAGTTGCTACAACAAGCACGGGCAGCTGATCTGGTCAGAACCGCGCGGGCTTGCCGCGGGTTATCAATGGCCGCAGTACTCAATTCACCGCGGACACCTTCTGCTCTTGCTGCTGCGAGCTGCGCGCGAGCGCATCGGCGCAAAAAACATCGTCACCGGGCATCATCTGGCATCCTTCGAGCAGGATGCGCAGGGTGTCAGCGCGCATTTCATCGACCGGACAACCGGCAAGCCGCTGCATACCGAGCGCGCCGACCTGCTCATTGGCGCGGATGGCATTCACTCGGCGGTTCGCGCCCATTTCTATCCCGGCGAAGGGCCCCTGCACTACAGCGGCGAGATGCAATGGCGGGCCTCCGTGGAGATGGACTCGTTCCTTGACGGCCGCACCCAAGTGCTGGTCGGCCACCGCAATCAGCGGCTGGTCGGCTACTCCATGAGCCAGGAGGCGCTAAACCGTGGCCGCGTACTGGTGAACTGGATATGCGAGATCCGCATGCCCGACACCTCGCGTCCCGACTGGGACCGCAAGGTGTCAAAAGATGTCTTCGCCAGTGCCTTCGCCAATTGGCGATTTCCCTGGCTGGACGTTCCGGCACTCATCGATGCGACACCGGAGATTTTTGAATTCCCCAAGTGCGACCGCAATCCCGTCGACCGCTGGAGCCACGGTCGGGTCACGCTGCTGGGCGACGCCGCACACCCCATGCTCCCCACGGGATCGCAGGCGGGTTCGCAGGCGGTGGTGGATGCGCGGGTGTTGGCGCAAGCGCTGCTTGCCGAACCCACCATCGAGGGGGCGCTAAAAAGTTATGAAATACAAAGACTTAAACCCATGGCCGCAATCACGCTCAAGAATCGCGAATTGGGGCCTGAACTGGCAATGCAGATCGCCGAAGACCGCGCACCGGACGGGTTCCACAATGTCGAGGAAGTGATCTCGCGGGAGGAGATGGCGGCGATTACGGAGAACTACAAACGCTCGGCGGGATTCGACAGTGACAGCGTCAATACGCGACCGTCGTATCTTCAGATAAAAAACTGACGGTTGTCGGCGCGCTGCTTCAGGTCTGAAAACCTTACGGTTGTCGGCGCGCCGCTCCGAGATTGGTGTGAGGGTTCAATAACCCATTCACCCTCACCCCAATCCCTACGCCGCGCTTATGCAGCCTTTCGCGCGGCGCGCAAAGCTTCCCAAACCCGGCTGGGTGTGGCGGGCATGTCCAGGTGCGGGACGCCTGCGGGACGCAGCGCATCGTGAATCGCATTCATCAACGTCGGCAACGCACCGGTGGTGCCAGCCTCTCCCGCGCCTTTCACGCCCATGGGATTGGTCGGACTGGGTGATGGATGATCACCCAGGTAGATGTCGCGTATCAGGCCGGCCTTGGGCATGTAGTAATCCATGAAGCTGCCGGTGAGCAACTGGCCGGTTTCGCGGTCGTACATGCCGTGCTCGCCGAATACCTGTCCCGCGCCCTGCATGATGCCGCCGTGCATCTGGCCTTCGAGCAGGGTGTGGTTGACGATGTTGCCGCAGTCGTCGACCGCGTAGTACTTGAGCACCTCGGTGACACCGGTGGCCGGATCGATTTCAACTTCAGCCACGTGTGCGCCGCTCGGAAACGCACTGGTGTGGGCCATGCCGCCGCTTGCATCCAGCGGATGAACTCCGGCGGTACCGCCAAGTTTCTTCGCCAGATTGACCAATGAGATGCTCCGGTCCGTGCCCTTGACGCGGTAACTTCCACCGGCGTATTCGAGATCCTGTGTGGCGACTTCGAGGTCTTTCGCCGCGAGATCCATGCCCTTCTTGATGACTTCACGCGCGGCAATCATGGATGCGCTGCCGTGATGGATCATGGAGCGCGAACCGATGGTGCCCAACCCCGTCAGCGGCGGACCATCGGGGTCTCCGATGCGAGCGGTGATCAGTGACGGATCAATGCCCAGTTCGCGTCCGACGATTTCCGGGAACACGGTTTCATGGCCCTGCCCGCTCGGGCCCGAGATGCTGAATAGGTCGATATTTCCGGAACTGCCGAACTTGATCATCGCCTGATTCGCGTCCGGACCGCGTCCGCCGCCGGAAGGCTCGACAAATACCGCAAGCCCCCTGCCGCGCAGCTTGCCACGCGCCTTGGATTCGGCCCGGCGCGCTTCGAACGAATTCCAGTCGGAGACCTTGATCACGTCATCGAGCATGCCGGCGTAATCGCCGCTGTCGTAGGTGACCTTGTTGGGCGTCGTATAGGGAAAGGCTTCCTTGGAAATGAAGTTTTTCTTGCGCAGTTCGATCGGGTCGATTTTCAGTTTCAGCGCTGCCTCATCCACCAACCGCTCCAGCATGTAGGCGATGTCGGGACGCCCTGCACCGCGGTAAGCCGTGATTGACGTGGTGTTGGTGAGCGCGCAGCGGATGCGCCCGTACACTGCCGGCATCGCATAGGTGCCGACCGACGTGGTGGCCGGGGTGAGCGTGTGCACGTTGGGTCCCGTGGGGCTGCAATAGGCGCCCATCGCGGCAATCCAGTCGTAACGCGCCGCAAGGATCTTCCCGCCGGCGTCAAACGCGAGTTCGCCCTTCATCGAGAAATCGCGTCCATGCCAGTCGGAAACGAAGCACTCCGTGCGCGTGGCCACCCATTTCACCGGCTTGCCGGTACGTTTCGCAGCAGCAACGACCACGCAGTATTCGGGATAGGCGTTGCTGCGGATGCCGAAGCCGCCACCGACGTCCTGGGTGTGCACGCGAAACTTCTGCGGTGGCACGCCGGTGGTGGCGGCAAGGCTGCCCTTCATCATGGTCATGCCCTGGGTGCTGGACCAGACGTCGTAGACATCCTTCGTCGCGTCGTAGACCGCGAGAAAGGCCTTGGGCTCCATCGGATTGCCGACGAGGCGCTGGTCTTCGTGACTCAGGCTCACAACATGCGCGGCCTTGGAGAAAATCTCCGTCACCTTTGCCTCGTCGCCCCATTCGTAGTCGAACGGCAGATTGCCGGGGACGGTGTCGTGCAACTGCGGCGCGCCCGGCGCGAGCGCATCCGCGAGGTCAATGACGGCCTTGAGGTCTTCGTAGTCGACGACAATCGCTTCGGTGGCATCCTGCGCCGCGGCGACCGAATCGGCCACCACCATCGCCACCGGTTCGCCGACATGCAGCACCTTGCCTCGCGCCATCACCGGCCGGTCAGGTTGGTTCATTTTCGTGCCGCCACGGCCTTCCCAGGTGACGTTGCTGGGTGGATTCTTCATGGCGGCAATGTCGGCATCCGCCGACGTCATGACCGCGCGCACCCCGGGCATGGCCTGCGCCGCCTGCGTGTCGATGGACAGAATCTTCGCGTGCGCGCGATCGCTGCGCAGGAACACCGCATAAAGTTGCCCCGGCTCATTCCAGTCAGCCGTATAGCGCCCCGTGCCCGTGATCAGGCGCCGGTCTTCCCGCCGCCCCGTGAAATGTTCACTCATGAATTCTCCAGTGTCGATGGCACAACTGCGCGCACGCGCAAACAGTCGTCAAATAAAGGGATAAAAAACAACCGCCCCAAAAAACATCTCGGGGCGTTGGGGGTAACGGGGGAAGAGGGCTCTCCCTCTTCCCCTGTTCTAAATCTTTCGGGTTTTGTCGGTACTCCCTCTTCCCCTGTTCTTCTTTTTCCGAATAATGAAGTAGAAGCGACGCGTCGCTTCTACTTCATTGCCGCCGCGGCGTGCTTGACGGCCTTAACAATATTTATATAACCCGTGCACCGGCACAGATTCCCCTCAAGGCCGTGTTCGATTTCGTCGTCGTTGGGATTGGGGTTGTCCTTCAGCAGGCCGGCCACCGCCATGATCATGCCCGGTGTGCAGAACCCGCATTGCAACGCGTGGCACTCGGTGAATGCCTGCTGCACCGGATGCAACTTGTCGCCTGTGGCCAGGCCTTCGATTGTTTTCACATCGGCGCCATTGGCCTGCCCGACCAGCATGGTGCAGGATTTCACCGCCGCGCCGTTGACATGCACCGTGCAGCAGCCGCACTGGCTGGTGTCGCAGCCGATATGCGTGCCGGTGAGCCCGAGCTGGTCGCGCAGGAAATTGGCAAGCAGTGTGCGGTCTTCCACGTCGTGGGAAACCTTCTTGCCGTTGACTGTCATTTCGATTTTAGACATAAATTAACCTTTAATATTCAATTAGTTATGTTTCGTTTGCCGGAGCTACTTGCTGTGCGCGCGGATCGCGTGCCACATTTTGCTCGGCGTGATCGGCATGTCCATGTGATGGATGCCGATGGGACGAAGCGCATCCACCACCGCATTCATCAGTGTGGGCAGCGAACCCGTGGTGCCGGCTTCACCGGCCCCCTTGACGCCCAGGGGATTGGTGGGCGATGGCACGCAACTGTCGTAGACCTCCAGATTGCGGATCAGACCGGCATGCGGCATGTAGTAGTCCATGAAGCTGCCGGTCAGCAATTGCCCGGTGGCCCGGTCATACATGCAGTCCTCTCCGAACACCTGGCCCGCGCCCTGCATGATGCCGCCATGCATCTGACCTTCAAGCAGGGTGTGGTTCACCACGAAGCCGCAATCATCCATGGTGATGTAGCGCAGCACCGTGGTGACGCCTGTCTCGGGATCAATCTCGACTTCGGCCACATGCACGCCGCTGGGGAAGGTGCCGACAGCCGGCACTTCTCCGCCCGCGTCCATCGGATGGGTTCCCGCTGTCGTCGATTGTTTCTTCGCCAGTTCGACGATGCCAATTGATTTGTCGGTTCCCTTGACCTTGTACTTTCCGTCCCGGAATTCGATGTCGGCCGCGGCGACCTCGAGATCCTTCGCAGCCAGCTCGAGACCCTTCTTGATCACCTCGCGCGCGGCCATCAGGGATGCCGCACCATGCGAACTCATGGAACGCGAGCCCGCGGTGCCACCACCAATCAGCGGCGGACCATCCGGGTCGCCGGTGCTGAGGGTGATCAGTTCCGGGTCGATGCCCATTTCGCGCGCCACGATTTCGGGCATCACGGTTTCGTGCCCCTGCCCGCTCGGGCCGGTGACGCTGTGCAGAATCATGTTTCCCGAGCTGCCGAATTTGAGCAGCGTCTGGTCCTTGGGCGCGAGCGCCGCGCCGGCAGGTTCGATGAAGCTCGCGAGACCGATGCCGCGCAGCTTGCCACGCGACTTTGATTCCGCGCGGCGCTTCTCGAATCCCGCCCAGTCGGCTTTTTCAACCGCCTTGGTCAGCAGCGTCGGATAGTCGCCGCTGTCGTAGGGCACCATGGTTGGCGTCTTGTAGGGGAACTCGTTAGCCTGAATGAAGTTGCGACGGCGGATCTCCAGCCGGTCGATCTTCATTTCGCGCGCAGCTTCATCCACCAGGCGTTCGATCAGGTAGGCGCCGTCAGGCCGGCCCGCGCCGCGATAGGGCGCAATCGGCGTGGTATTGGTGATGACCAGCCGGTGGTAGCCATAGACCGCGGCCGTGTTGTAGACGCCGGTTGGCGTGAGCTTGGGCGTGATGGTGTTGATCATCGGGCCCGCACCCGCGGGATAGGCGCCCAGATCGCAGATCCAGTCCAGGCGGAAGGCAAGGAACTTGCCGTCCTTGTCCAGTGCGAGCGCGCCATCCAGACGGATCGCACGACCGTGGTGGTCGGATACAAAGGTCTCCTGGCGGGTTGCGATCCATTTGACAGGCTTGCCCAATTTCTTCGCTGCAATCATCACAACCAGGTACTCGGGATAGGCGCCGCCACGCGTGCCGAATCCGCCGCCCACATCCTGCGCATGCACGCGCACTTTCTCCGGCGGAATGCCAAAGGGCCCCATGCTGCCCTTCATCATGGTCATGCCCTGCGTGCTCGACCAGAAATCCCAGACATCCTTGCCGGCGTCGTACACCGCGAGACAGCCCTTGGGCTCCATGGGGTTGCTCACCAACCGCGCGCTGTAGAGCTTCACGCGAGTGATGTGCGCCGCCTTCGCCATGGCCTCATCGACCTTGGCCTGATCGCCGTAATCGAATTCCATCGACACATTGCCCGGCAGTTCGGGATGAATCAGCGGAGCGCCCGGCTTAAGCGAATCTTCGACATCGGCCAGCGCGGGCAGATCGCGATACTCGACTTCGATCTTCTCCACCGCATCCTGGGCGGCAGCCTGCGTGCTGGCGACAACCATCGCAATCTCTTCGCCGACATAGCGAACGCGATCCTTCGCAAGGACGCCGTGCTGCGGAACCTTGATGGGCTGCCCGCCTTTTCCCGGATAGGGAACAAAAGGCGGCGGAAACTTGAGGCCCGCCGCGGCCGTGTCCACATGCGTCATGACGCACGCAACACCCGGATGGGAGGCCGCAGCCTTGGTGTTGATCGATACGATCTCGGCATGGGCGCGGTCGGCGCGCAGGAAAGCCGCATACAGCTGGCCCGGCTGGTTCCAGTCGGCCGTGTATCGGCCGGTACCGGTAATCAGGCGCCTGTCTTCGCGGCGCCCCTTGAAGACGGCGCTCATTATTTTTCTCCCGTGATCGAAGCCACTGCCCGACGCGTCATCACTTCCACCAGATTGGCGCGGTACTCGGCGGTGGCATGCAGGTCATTGGACAGCCCCTTGGCCGGCATTGACAGGCCCTTCAGGGCGGCGACCGAAAAATTCTTGCTCAAAGCCGCTTCGGCTTCCTTCCAGCGGAACACGCCGGTTCCTGCGCCGGTAATTGCCACGCGGACACCGCTGGCGGTTTCGGCAACGAACGAGCCCGCCATGGCATAGCCCGAGACGGGATGCGGAAATTTTGCATAGACAGCGCGTTTCGGAACGGGAAAGGAAAAACCGGTGACGATTTCGCCGGCATTCAGGGCTGTCTCGAATACACCCTTGAAAAAGTCATCCGCGGCAATTTCACGTTGCGATGTCTTGATGGTGGCGCCCAGCCCGACGACCGCGCCCGGGTAATCGGCAACCGGGTCGTTATTGGCCACGGATCCGCCGATCGTGCCGCGATTGCGCACCTGCGGATCGCCGATCTGCGAGGCCAGATGAGCGAGGGCCGGAATCTTCTGCTTCACGTCAGCGGAGCGCGACACTTCAACGTGCTGCATCGCCGCGCCAATTTCCAGGCGATCGCCCTTCACGGCAATGCCGCGCAGTTCGGTGAGCTGGCTGATGTCAACTAGCTGGGAGGGCGCGGCAAGTCGCTGCTTGAGCGTGGGGATCAGCGTCATGCCGCCCGAAAGCAGCTTGGCATCGGCGTCCTTGGCAATCAGGTCGCGGGCTTCGGCAAGCGTTTTCGCGCGGGTATAAGTGAATGAGTACAAGGGCATCCTCCAGATTTTTATAACGAGAAATTTGTGCACGGCGACGAGAGAGTGCGCGCCGGGGAAGCGTAGTCTACGTCAGGCGTTAGAGCCTGTCAGGAAGCCCAGTTGCAAAGATATCGCGCGGGGCGAT
>CAIUKQ010000346.1 GCA_903899705.1 uncultured beta proteobacterium | reverse complement strand
CCCGGTACCTTCAAGGACCGGGACCTGATGCGCTACAACCCCCACGCCCTGATCGAGGGCATGGCGATTGCGGGATATGCCACGGGCACCACCGTTGGATACAACTATATCCACGGCGAGATCTGGGAGACTTACGAGCGTTTTGAAGAAGCCCTTTCGCAGGCGCGTTCCGCGGGTTACCTGGGCAAGAGCATCCTGGGGAGCGACTTTGCGTTCGAACTGCATGCGCACCATGGCTATGGCGCCTACATCTGTGGTGAGGAAACCGCGCTGCTCGAATCGCTTGAGGGCAAGAAAGGGCAGCCTCGCTTCAAGCCGCCGTTTCCGGCCAGCTTCGGTCTGTACGGCAAACCCACGACCATCAATAACACCGAGACATTCGCGGCGGTGCCGTGGATCATTGTCAATGGCGGCGAGGCCTATTTGAACCTCGGCAAGCCCAACAATGGCGGAACCAAGATCTTCTCCATCGCGGGCCACGTGGCCAGTCCGGGCAACTTCGAGATCCGCCTGGGAACGCCGTTCGTGAAACTCCTGGAAATGGCGGGTGGCATGCGCGGGGGCAGGAAACTGAAAGCGGTCATCCCCGGCGGATCCTCGGCGCCGGTGCTGCCCGCAGACATCATGATGAAGATGGACATGGATTACGACTCGATTTCCAAGGCCGGATCCATGCTGGGTTCGGGCGCAGTCATCGTCATGGACGAGACGACCTGCATGGTGCGTGCGCTTGAGCGGCTGTCCTATTTTTATCATGAGGAATCCTGCGGTCAGTGCACGCCGTGCCGGGAGGGCACCGGCTGGTTGTACCGCATGGTCCACCGGATCGAGGCCGGCAAGGGGCGCATGGGGGATCTGGATGCCCTCATCAATGTTTCTGACAATATCGCCGGCCGCACCATATGTGCCCTGGGCGATGCCGCCGCGATGCCTGTCAAGAGCTTCATCAAGCATTTTCGCGATGAATTCGTTCACCACATCGAACACAAGTGCTGCCTGGTCGGCGCCCGGTCAACGGAAGAGGCAGCGGCATGAGCGCGATGCTCAAACTGGAAATAGACGGTCGAGAGATCGAGGTGCCGCACGGCAGCATGGTGATGGATGCTGCGACACGCCTGGGCATCTACGTTCCGCATTTTTGCTACCACAAGAAACTCTCGATTGCCGCGAACTGTCGCATGTGCCTCGTGCAGGTTGAGAAGGCGCCCAAGCCGATGCCGGCCTGTGCGACGCCTGTCACCGACGGCATGAAGGTCTGGACGCATTCGGAACAGGCGAAGCAGGCCCAGAACGGCGTCATGGAACTGCTGCTCATCAATCATCCGCTGGATTGCCCGATCTGCGACCAGGGCGGTGAATGCCAGCTTCAGGACCTTGCGGTCGGCTATGGCGGCAGCGCATCCCGCTATACCGAACCCAAGCGCGTTGTGATGCACAAGAGCATGGGCCCGCTGATCAGCGCCGAGGAAATGACCCGTTGCATTCACTGCACCCGTTGCGTGAGGTTCGGACAGGAAATCGGCGGCGTCATGGAACTTGGCATGGTAGGCCGCGGAGAGCATTCCGAAATCGTCTCGTTCGTCGGCAAATCGGTGGATTCCGAATTGTCGGGAAACATGATCGACGTCTGCCCGGTGGGCGCGCTTACCTCCAAGCCGTTCAGGTACTCCGCTAGAACATGGGAACTGGCCCGCAAGAAAAGCGTATCCCCGCATGACTCCCTCGGTTCCAACCTGATCGTGCAGACCAAGGGCGCAAAGGTCCTGCGCGTGGTTCCGCTGGAAAACGAAGAGCTGAATGAGTGCTGGATTTCCGACCGCGACCGGTTTTCCTATGAAGGACTGAATTCGCCGGACCGGTTGACCAAACCGATGGTTCGTCAGGGCGGCGAATTGCGCGAAGTCGACTGGCAGGTTGCGCTGGCGCATGCCGCAAGGATCCTGTCTGAAACCCGCGATCAGCATGGGGCTTCGTCAATCGGTTTGCTCGCAGGGCCGCAGTCGACATTTGAGGAAATGTTCCTCGCACAAAAACTGATGCGCGGCCTTGGAAGCGACAACATCGATTTCCGGCTCCGGCAGCGCGATTTTTCCTCCGATGGAAAGCGCGCAGGAATCCCCTGGCTGGGCATGAAGGTGTCCGAAATCGGGGCGCTTGACCGTGTTCTCATCGTCGGCTCCTTTCTTCGCAAAGATCACCCGCTGCTCGCCAATCGCTTCCGCCAGGCCGCGAAGCGAGCCCAGCAGATCAATCTCGTCCATGTGGCCGATGACGATCTCCTGATCAAGGTCAAGAACAAGCTCATCGTCAGCCCGTCGGGAATGGCTCTCGCGCTCGGCGCAATCGTTTCGGCGCTAGCCGAAATCAAACAGGAGGCGAGGCCGTCTGGGCTTGCGGATGTGGCGATCGATGACAGGGCGCGCGCCATTGCGGCAAGCCTCGCGTCGGGGCGCAACACCGGAATTCTCCTGGGTGGTACCGCGGAGCAGCATCCGGAGGCCGCGATATTGCACGCGCTTGCGCAGGAAATCGCCCGCCTGTGCGGCGGCAAGATGGGGTTCCTGGGTACCGGGGCCAACAGCGTGGGCGGCCATCTGGCCCATTGCGTCCCCGGCAGCGGGCTGAATGCCCGTTCAATGCTCGAAACGCCGCGCAAGGCCTACATTCTGCTCAACGTCGAGCCCGAACTGGATGCCCACGATCCGGGTTGCGCCCTGCGCGCGATGAAAGCGGCGGGTTCTGTGATCGCCCTGAGTTCGTTTCGCACCAGTGCCACGGACTATGCCGAAGTCGTATTGCCGGTTGCGCCATTTACCGAGACCTCGGGAAGCTTCGTCAATATCGAAGGACGCCTTCAAAGCTTCAATGCGGTCGTCAAACCGTTGGGCGAAACCCGTCCCGCCTGGAAGGTTTTCCGCGTACTGGGCAATCTTCTCGATGTGTCGGGTTTTGATTTCGACACCAGCGAGGCCGTTCGTGATTCGGCATTGCGCCGGGAAGAGATCGCGGCGCTGCTCGGCAATGGCATCCTCAATATCGACCTCGCCTGTTCCCAGGTATCGCAATCCCTTGAAAGAATTGCCGAGGTTCCAATCTATTTTTCCGACAGCATCGTTCGACGGGCCGAGTCCCTGCAACTGACCAAGGATGCCCGTGAACCCCGGGCCATGCTGAGTTCGCAGACGGCAGCCAGACTGGGATTGACCGCCGGCGTGAAGGTGAAGGTTCGTCAGGGTGCCGGCGAGGCAGTCGTTTCAATGGCGATCGATGACCTGGTGCCGGCCAATTGCGTGCGTCTGGCAACGGCGCACCCGCTGACATCCGCATTGGGACCGATGTTCGGTGAACTTGCGATGGAGCTCGCCGGCTGATGGAATTGATCGCCAATTTTCCCGGATGGGCGCATCACCTGTCCGAAAGTGTTTTCGGACCCGAACTGGGGACCCCGATCTACACACTGGTGAAAACGCTGGTTCTGATCATCTGCATCGTGGTGCCGCTGATGCTCTGCATCGCCTATCTCACCCTTTGGGAAAGAAAACTCATCGGCTGGATGCAGATCCGGCTCGGACCGAATCGGGTCGGACCTTTGGGCTTGCTCCAGCCGATTGCCGATGGCATCAAGCTGTTGCTCAAGGAAATCATTATCCCCAGCGGGTCCAACAAGGGCTTGTTCATCCTTGCGCCAATCATGGCGCTGGCGCCGGCACTGTCGGCATGGGCTGTCATTCCGTTTGCCCCGGAGGTGGTGCTTGCAGACATCAACGCAGGCCTGTTATATCTGCTCGCGATGACCTCGCTGGGTGTGTATGGAGTCATCATCGCGGGTTGGGCGTCCAACTCGAAATATGCTTTTCTGGGCGCGATGCGATCGGCCGCGCAGATCGTCGCCTACGAAATTGCCATGGGATTCGCGTTGGTTGTGGTCCTGATGGTGTCGGGCAGCCTGAATCTTTCCGAGATCGTGAACGGGCAGGGGCGGGGCGCTTTTGCCGACATGGGCCTGACCTTCCTCTCCTGGAACTGGCTGCCGCTGCTGCCGATGCTGGTGGTCTACTTCGTCTCCGGGGTGGCGGAAACAAACCGCGCGCCCTTCGACGTGGTGGAGGGCGAGTCGGAGATTGTCGCCGGCCACATGGTTGAATACTCCGGCATGATGTTCGCGCTCTTTTTCCTCGCCGAATATGCCAATATGTGGATGATTGCCACCCTCACCGTTGTCATGTTCTTCGGTGGCTGGCAGGCACCCGTTGCGGCACTTTCCTGGGTGCCTTCGATATTCTGGTTTTTTGGCAAGGCGGCACTGGTGGTGTCGATGTTCCTGTGGTTCCGCGCGACGTTTCCGAGATACCGGTACGACCAGATCATGCGATTGGGCTGGAAGGTGTTCATTCCCATCACGCTGATATGGCTGGTTGTCATCGGCATCTGGATGCAGACGCCGTGGAATATCTGGGCCTAGGAGAGGGAACATGACCGAACAAGCTCGGATCGGCCGATTTCGGGAATTCTTCAAGGGATTTCTGCTGCTTGAATTGCTCAAGGGCATGTTGCTGACGGGACGCCATCTGTTCCGCCGCAGCATCACAATCCAGTTCCCCGAGGAGAAGACTCCGATCAGTCCGCGGTTTCGCGGACTGCATGCTCTGCGCCGCTACCCGAACGGGGAGGAACGATGCATAGGATGCAAGCTTTGCGAGGCCGTGTGCCCGGCACTGGCCATCACCATCGAGACGGCCGAGCGCGACGACGGCACGCGACGCACGACACGGTATGACATCGACCTGACAAAATGCATATTCTGCGGGTTCTGCGAAGAGTCGTGCCCGGTAGACTCGATTGTTGAAACCGGAATGTTCGAGTACCACGGCGAAAAACGCGGAGACCTTTACTACACCAAGGAGATGCTGCTCGCGGTTGGAGATCGGTACGAAGAGAAAATTGCAAGCGACAGGGCCCGGGATTCGGCGTATCGCTAGGTCATGGAAATCCAATAAACATGGAAGTCTTCATTTTCTACTTTTTTGCAACGATTCTGGTCGTGGCCGCCGTGTGCGTGGTCACCATGCGCAATCCGGTGCATTCGGCGCTTTTCCTGGTCCTTGCGTTCTTCACGGCATCGGGCATCTGGATGCTTCTGCGAGCGGAATTCCTCGCAATAGCGCTGGTGCTGGTCTATGTCGGGGCCGTGATGGTGCTTTTTCTGTTTGTCGTCATGATGCTGGACATCAACCTTGATCGGGTTCGCGAGGGATTCTGGACTTACCTTCCCCTGGGCGCCACGATTGGCATTCTAATCGCCGTCGAAATGGCGCTGGCGATAGCAGGTCCGCGCTCGCACATCGGTTCCATACCCGCCCCGGCGGACCCTGCTGCAAATTACAGCAATACCCATGAACTGGGGCTCGTACTGTATACGGACTATCTTTATCCCTTCGAGCTGGCCGCCGTTGTTCTGCTGGTCGCGATGATTGCCGCAATTGCGCTGACACTTCGCAAGCGCAAGGACACCAAGTACCAAAAACCGTCGGATCAGGTCAAGGCGAGCAGCACGGATCGGGTACGGCTTGTATCTATGCCGGTGGAAAAGAAGGAAGGTTGAAGATCAGCACCTCAGGCCGCGGCCGATAAAGGCCGGGAACGGGGCGGGGACTCAACCGATCAGGACTCAAGGGAGACGAATTGCTTTCGCTGTCACATTTTCTGGTGTTGGGCGCGATCCTGTTTTCGATCAGCGTCGTCGGCATTTTTCTCAATCGGAAGAACGTCATCATTTTGCTGATGGCGATTGAGCTGATGCTGCTCGCCGTCAACATCAATTTCATCGCGTTCTCCTATTACCTCAATGACATAGCGGGGCAGGTCTTCGTGTTTTTCATCCTGACAGTGGCGGCGGCTGAATCCGCGATAGGCCTGGCGATTCTGGTGGTGTTGTTCCGGAGCCTGTCCAGCATCAACGTTGAAGACATGGACGGGTTGAAGGGATGAGCGGCCAAAATCTTGCGCGGGACAGCCACGGCACTGACACCATGACCGGAACGGGTGGGGTGTCATGAAGACCCTGTATCTGCTCGTTCCGCTCGCGCCCCTCGCTGGGGCGCTGATCGCAGGCTTTTTCGGACGCATGGTCGGTCGCGCCGGCGCGCACTGGATAACCATACTGTCGGTGGCCATTTCGTTCTGCGGTTCTGTCGCGGTCCTGTTGGACGTGATGCATGGAAATTCCTTCAATGGCGATGCCTACACCTGGCTGACCTCCGGCAGCGCCTCCTTCCATGTCGGTTTCCTCATCGACCGGTTGTCGGCGATGATGATGGTGGTGGTTACTTTTGTCTCGCTGATGGTCCACATATACACCATCGGCTACATGGCGGAAGACCCCGGCTACCAGCGCTTTTTTTCCTACATTTCGCTGTTCACCTTCTCGATGCTGATGTTGGTGATGTCCAATAACTTCCTGCAGCTGTTTTTCGGCTGGGAGGCGGTGGGGCTGGTTTCTTATCTGCTGATCGGGTTCTGGTACACCCGTCCGACGGCCATATTCGCCAACATGAAGGCGTTTCTCGTCAACAGGGTGGGCGACTTCGGTTTCCTGCTGGGAATAGCATTAATCCTCGCGCATACCGGTACGCTGCAATATGACGGGGTGTTCAAGGCGTTCGAGTCCCCCGAATTGGTGGCCAGGACGATAGAGATCCTGCCCGGATCCGGCTGGCTGCTGATATCCGTCATCTGCATTTGTCTTTTCATCGGTGCAATGGGCAAGTCGGCGCAATTTCCCCTGCACGTCTGGCTGCCGGACTCGATGGAAGGCCCGACCCCGATTTCAGCCCTGATCCATGCTGCAACCATGGTGACCGCGGGGATCTTCATGGTCTCACGCATGTCGCCTCTGTTCGAACTCTCGCAGACCGCGCTGTCGGTCATACTTGTCATCGGCGCGATAACCGCGTTCTTCATGGCTCTGATCGCGGTGGTGCAATACGACATCAAGCGCGTGGTCGCCTATTCGACGCTCTCGCAGTTGGGGTATATGACGATGGCCCTTGGCGCATCCGCGTATTCCGCGGCCATGTTCCACCTCATGACACACGCATTCTTCAAGGCAGTGCTGTTCCTGGGCGCCGGTTCCGTAATCATCGCCATGCACCACGAGCAGGACATGCGCAAGATGGGCGGCCTGCGAAAGTACCTTCCGGTGACCTACGGTGTTGTGCTGATTGGCGCCTGGGCAAATGCGGGTCTGCCGCCATTCGCAGGGTTTTTCTCGAAGGACACGATCATTGAGGCCCTGCACGCGTCCGCGACGCCCGGCGCGGGAATTGCCTATCTCGCGGCGCTCTTCGGCGTATTCATTGGCGCTTTGTATTCGTTCCGGCTGGTGTTTTATGCGTTTCACGGCAAGGAGCGCTTCGGACACGACGCACACTCCCATGATGACGGTCATGGTGAAACAACCTATGCAGGCCACGGTCACGATGCGCATGAAGGCCAGGGCCACGCCCCCCACGAGTCCCCGCTTGTGGTGACGGTTCCGCTGGTTATGCTCGCCATTCCGTCAGTTGGCGCCGGATGGCTGATCGGCAGCATCGTCTACGGTGATTTCTTCGGAACTGCGGTTGTGGTCTCCGAGACGCACCCATGGATCGAGGAAATGGGAAGGGAGTTTCCGGGCGTCTGGGGCATGATGCTTCACGCCCTGGGCTCGTTGCCGTTCTGGTTCGCGATTGCGGGTGTCACAACGGCCTGGTATGCCTATCTTTATCGCCCGGAATTTTCCGGCCGGATGCGAGAACGCCTTTCCGGGCTGGTGTCGGTGCTGGAAAACAAATATGGATTCGATGATTTCAATCAACGCTTCCTTGCCGGCGGCGCGCTCCGGATTGGTGGGCTCTTCTCCTCGGTTGGCGACCGCATACTGATCGACGGCCTGATGGTCAATGGCACGGCCCGACTCGTCGGATGGTTTTCGGGTCTGGTTCGCGGATTTCAATCCGGTTATGTCTATCACTACGCGTTCAGCATGATCATCGGGGTGTTCGTCATCCTGAGCTGGTGGCTGTACCGAATCAACTATCCCTCCTAGGAACGCAATGCAAGTGCCGAGAAAGACCGTTGAGCATGCAAACCGCTAGTTACTGGTTGTCACTGGCGGTATGGGTGCCGATCGCCACCGGCCTGCTGGTGCTCGCCACCGGCAAGGATGCCAATGCCGGTATGGCGCGGATACTCGCGTTGCTGGGGTCCATTGCAGGATTGCTGGTGACCATCCCGCTGTTGTCCGGATTCGATAACGGAACCAGCGAGATGCAATTTGTCGAGCAATATTCCTGGATTGAACGGTTCAATATCAATTACCACCTCGGCATCGATGGCATCTCGGTGTTCTTCATCCTGCTGAACAGCTTTGTCACGGTACTGGTTGTGATTGCGGGCTGGAAGGTCATCGAAAAGCGCGTGGCCCAGTACATGGCGGCTTTCCTGATCATGTCAGGCCTCATGAACGGCACATTCGCAGCGCTGGATGCCATGCTGTTCTATGTAAAATATTAGTTTCAAATTATCCCAATCAAGACAGAATTTCATTTAAAAGGAAGCAGGACCTTGAAACTATATTTGGGGACCCTGCACCAGGATCACCCAAACACTTGCGAATT
>CAIUKQ010000345.1 GCA_903899705.1 uncultured beta proteobacterium | reverse complement strand
TGGGGTGGGCGGCTGTCATTCCGTACATGTCATAGATCTCGCCGCTGGAGGTGCGTTCGCCATGAAATTTTTTGCCGTACCAGCTGGCAATGCCGCTTTGCCGGAACGGCGCCAGCGTTCTCATGGGCACGTATTCCTGCCCGAACACGTTGTACGGGTTGTTGGCGAATCGATGCAGTGGTTCGATGCGGGGCTTCGCATCGGCCAGTTTGTCGAGATCCGGCGGAGGTGATTCGCCCGGACCATCGTCTTTGTAGTAGCCACCGCCGCGCGGAACCGACGCGGCCGGGCGGGTGGCCGGTGGCTGAATGGGCTTTGCTGTGCTGCTGCTTGCCGTCCCTTGCGTGCCCGCATTGCGCTCGATCACCGGCGGCGCGGATACGGTGGAGCAGGCCGAGAGGATGATGGCGGATGAGGCCATAAAATACTTTTTAATCATAAAGTTATGTATTTTTTTCGGTCGGGCAGAGTGCGCATGGTCGGCTCAGGTTTGTACGAGTTTTCGGTTTCTGTGGATGCTCATCAGGATGCCAATGCCCAGAAACAGCGTCACCAGGGCGGTGCCGCCATAGGACACCAGCGGCAGGGGCACACCCACCACGGGAAGCACGCCGCTCACCATGCCCATGTTGACGAAGGCGTAGGTGAAAAAACTCAGCACGATCGAACCGGCGAGCAGTCGGGAGAAGAACGTGGGTGCGTTGGCTGCGATCATCAGGCCGCGCGCGATCAGCGAGAGATACAGGAGGATGAGCAGGAGGTTGCCGATCAGCCCGAATTCTTCGGAGTACACGGCGAATATGAAATCCGTGGCGCGCTCGGGAATGAATTCCAGATGCGTCTGCGTGCCGTTCAGCCATCCCTTGCCGGTGATGCCGCCCGAGCCCACGGCGATGGTGGACTGGATGATGTGGTAGCCCGCGCCCAGGGGATCGCTGCTCGGATCCACGAGGGTGAGGATGCGCCGCCGCTGATAGTCATGCATCACCGACCAGGCCAGCGGAAGGCTCGCCAATCCGGCGACAATGAATCCGAGGATTATCTTCCAGGACAGTCCCGCAAGATAAATGATGTAACAGCCCGCCGCGGCCACCAGTACGGCGGTGCCCAGGTCGGGCTGCCTCGCAATGAGTGCGATGGGCACCAGGAGCAGCAGTCCTGCCACGCCGTAATCCACCAGTCCCAATACCGCTTCGCGCTTCTGGAAATACCAGGCCAGCATCAGCGGCATGGCGATCTTCATGATTTCCGAGGGCTGGATGCTGGTGAACCCCAGGTTCAGCCAGCGGCGCGCACCATTGCGGATGTCGCCAAACAGCGCCACTGCGATCAGAAGGATAAGGCCGAAGATGTAGACCGGCGGCGCGAATCGCATCAGCGTCTGCGGCGGAATCTGCGACACGATCCACATCAGGGAGAGCGCGACAAAAATATTTCCGAACTGCGCGGCCACCCTGCCGGGACTTTCATTGGTGGCGCTGTAGAGGGTCAGAAGGCCCAGGCCCAGAATCGCCAGCGCGATCCACATCAGCCCCGGGTCGATCGGACTCAATATCCGCCGTATTGTCCGTTCAATCACTGCCGTCACCCGCATTGTCGTCTTCAACCGCTTTTTTCGGACGCTTACCGAGCAGGTAGTAGTCCAGCGCAATGCGGGCAATGGGCGCAGCGGCGCGCGCGCCAAACCCCGAGTTCTCCACCAGGATCGCCAGGGCGATTTTGGGGCTTTCCACCGGGGCGAAAGCGATGAAAAGGGCGTGGTCGCGATGGCGCTCGGCGACGCGCGATTCGACGTATTTTTCGTCCGCCTTGATGGCGATCACCTGCGCGGTGCCGGTCTTGCCGGCGCTGGTGTATTCCGCGCCGGCAAAGGCATGCGCGCCAGTGCCTTCGATGTTGACACCGGCCATGGCGCGCTTGATGAAATCCAGATTCTCCTTTTTCATCGGCGTTTTGCTGGTGATCTCGGGTTCTATGAAGCGCCGTTCCCCGGTATTTACATTCTCGATGTAGCGGACCAGATGTGGGCGGAACATCACGCCGTCGTTGGCCAGCGCCGCGGTCGCCTGCGCGAGTTGCAGGGGCGTGTAGGCGTTGTAACCCTGTCCGATGGCCACCGAGATGGTTTCCCCCGCATACCATTTCTGCTGCTCGGGTTTGCGAAAGCGCTTCTGCTTCCAATCGGCTGAAGGCAGGATCCCGGAGGATTCGCCTTCCAGATCGATCCCGGTGCGGCTGCCCAAACCAAGATGACGCATGAATGCGGAAATGTTGTCGATGCCAAGATCGTTGCCCAGCATGTAGTAATAGGTATCGCAGGAGACGACAAGCGATTTGTACATGTCCACCATGCCGTGTCCGCCGACCTTGTCGTCGCGAAAGCGCCGGCCGCCAAAATCAAAATGACCCGGATCGAAAATCGCCTGTTGCGGCGTTCGCTTTCCCAGTTCCAGGGCAGCCAGCGCCATGAACGGCTTGAAGGTCGATCCCGGCGGATAGACTCCGGTCAGGGCGCGGTTGTTGAGCGGCCGGTCTATCGAGGTGTTCAGCGCGTCCCAACTCACCGTATCGATGCCATCGACAAAAAGATTGGGGTCATAGCCGGGCCGTGACACGAGAGCCAACACACCGCCGGTGGAAGGCTCGATGGCCACCAGCGCACCGCGACGGTCCCCGAAGGCCCGTTCGACCGCCTGCTGCAGGCCGATGTCCAGGGTCAGCGCGAGGTTGTTGCCCGAAGTCGGGGCGGACCGGGCCAGGGAGCGCACACCACGCCCGCCGGCATCGACTTCGACCTGTTCCGAGCCGGTGACGCCGTGCAATTCACGCTCATAAGCCTGTTCAATGCCGGTCTTGCCGATGTGGTCGGTGCCCTTGTAATTGGTTGACAGGCCATCGGCATCAATGCGTTCCAGGTCCCGGTCACTGATCCTGCCGATGTAACCGAGGACGTGCGACGCGCTTTCGCCCAGCGGATACTGGCGAAACAGCCTCGCCTTGATATCCACGCCCGGAAACCGGTAGCGCTGGGCGGCAAAGCGGGCAACTTCCTCGTCGGTGAGGCGCGTGCGGATCGGCAGGGAATCCGCGCCCTTTTCTTCGAAAGCGAGCCGGCGGAAGCGGGTGCGGTCGCTTGCGCGGATCTCGATGATGGTGGCCAGTTCATCAATCGTGGCGTTGAAGTCGGCCACCTTGGAGGGCGAAATTTCCAGGGTGTAGGCGGAATAGTTGCGCGCCAGGACCGCGCCGGTACGGTCGACAATGTTGCCGCGGTTGGGTGTTATCGGAACCACCGAAATGCGATTGTCCTCGGCTTTGGTCTGGTAATAGTCGTGCTGAATGATCTGCAGGTAGGCAAATCGCAGGAGCAGCATCAAGAACGCGCCGAATACCAGTGCGCCGGCGACGCCAATGCGTATCTGAAAATTATGCAACTCGCGTTCGGTGTTTCGCAGTTCCATCACGGACATGGTCAAGCGCTCCCGTCGGTTCGCAGGCTGTGAACCCGTCGGGGGACGACTCGAAGGGAGGCTGCCCGGGGAAGGCTAAATTGGCCGGTTTTCATCAATCGATTCCGGAAGGCGCTGCGGTATCAGAAGCAGAAAGGTGACCACCGGCCACAGCAGCGCGGATACCGCGCTGCCAAGAAACCAGAGCAGGCCCGGAAAGGCGCCACCCGCGACCATGCGGACTGCAAGCATCAGCAGCTGGCAGGAAATCAGCAGCAGGAAAACGTGCATGGCCTGCGGCCAGATGGGAAACCACAGAATGCGCCTGGAAAACGCGATCGAAGCGAAGGCAAGCACCGAATAGGCAAGGGCATGCTGGCCAAGGAGCGCGCCGTTGGCGGTGTCCATGATCACGCCCAGCATCCAGGCGGCGCCGATGCCGATTTTGCGCGGCTGATGGATGCACCAGAAGGTCAGCACCAGGGCCGTCCAGTCGGGCAGGCCGGTGAGGTCACGCCAGGGCAACAGGTTCAGGACCAGCGAAATCATCACCGTTGTAGCGATGAATCCGACCCGTGCGGGAAGCAGGATTCGTTGCGGGCGGTCTTCGAATTGATAGGCCATGGTTCAGCCATCCTTCCGCGGCCGGGCCCGGCGCGGTTTGCCGGTTTTCGAGGGGGTATCTGCTGTCGCAGCCGGCGGCGGCACCTGGCTGGGATCGGGCGAGAGGACCAGAACCTGCCGATGCCGGTCGGTGCCTGCGGCGGGCATGCACGTGATCTTGGCAAAGGCGTATGCGGCGTCACGCTCGATGCGCGAAACGCGCGCGACGGGAAGTCCCGGCGGGTAGGTGCCGTCAATGCCGGAGGTCACCAGCATGTCACCGTTCTGCACGTCGGCATTGGCCGCCATATAGCGCAAATCCAGCGTTGCGCCGTCGCCGGTGCCGAAGGCCACCGCGCGCAGGCCGTTGCGGGCAACCTGCACGGGAATCGCATGGTCCTTGTTGGTGACCAACGTGACTTCGGCGAGCGTGGCATGCACACGCGTCACCTGCCCGACAACGCCAATGTCATCGATGACCGCAAGGCCCGCCTGCAAGCCGTCGGATTCGCCCTTGTCGACAATGACCTTGCGTGAAAATACGTCCCGGCCGGCGTATTGGATCTCGGCAAGCGTGGAAGAGCGCGGAAGTCGTTGGCGCGCATCGGTGAGGCGCCTCAACTGGGCGTTTTCGCCCGTCAGCGCCTCCATGGTCATGAGGTCCTTCGCAGACTGCAGGGCGCGGGCACGAAGCGCATCATTTTCCTTCTGGAGTTGGGCCTTTGAGCTGAAGTAATCGGCCATGGTTTCAACGGTGCGTACCGGCGCGAGTGCCGCCTGCTGCAAGGGATAAGCCACCATGACGAGGGCCTGGCGCAACGGTTCCGCGTAACGGAACCGCGCATCGAGGACCATGAGGAAGATGGCGAGGACGCCGAAAAAGGTCAGTCGTACCAGCGGGGCGGGACCACGGTTGAAGAAGGGCGGCGGCGCGGTATCCATCAGGGACGGGAAGACGGGGCCGCATCGGCGCCGCGAGGCGTCGTTACCCGCCGAGCCGTGTTATTGAATTTCCTCATCGGCTGACTTCCATTGCCACGAAACACCGTTCGCGTGGCCGCTACACACCTGTTGATCGCCAAAGCCGGGAAGCCGATTGTCGAGCGCGCCCAGGAGGGTGCGATCGAGCCGGTTTCCTAGTCGTTGGTGAAAATACCCCCCAACTTGTCCATTTTTTCCAGCGCCATGCCCGACCCGCGCACCACGCAGGTGAGCGGGTCATCGGCGACGATGACCGGCAGGCCAGTTTCCTCCATCAGCAGCCGGTCGAGGTCTCGCAACAGCGCGCCCCCGCCCGTCAGCACCATGCCCTTTTCCGCAATATCTGCCCCGAGTTCCGGCGGGGTCTGTTCGAGCGCGGACTTCACCGCGGACACGATCTGATTGAGCGGCTCGGTCAGCGCTTCCAGTATTTCGTTGGAACTGATCGTAAAGCTCCTCGGGATGCCTTCGGCCAGATTGCGGCCCTTGACCTCCATCTCACGCACTTCCGAACCCGGAAACGCGGAGCCGATTTCCTTCTTGATGGCTTCCGCGGTGGTTTCGCCGATCAGCATGCCGTAGTTCCGGCGGATGTAATTGATGATGGCTTCGTCGAACTTGTCGCCACCCACGCGCACCGAGCCGGAGTAGACCATGCCGCCCAGTGAAATCACGCCCACTTCTGTGGTGCCGCCGCCAATGTCCACCACCATCGAGCCGGTTGCTTCTGCCACGGGCAGATCTGCGCCTATGGCGGCCGCCATGGGTTCCTCAATGAGATAGACCTGCGAAGCGCCGGCACCGATCGCTGATTCGCGTATGGCGCGGCGTTCCACCTGCGTTGAGCCGCAAGGGACGCAGATGATGATCCGCGGGCTGGGCGAGAGCAGGCGCGAGACGTGCACCTTCTTGATGAACTGCTTGAGCATCTGCTCAGTGACGGTGAAATCGGCGATAACGCCGTCTTTCATCGGCCGGATGGCGGTAATGTTGCCGGGCGTCTTGCCGAGCATCATTTTCGCTTCCTTGCCCACCGCCTGGATGGTTTTCTTGCCGCTGGGCCCGCCTTCCTGCCGGATGGACACCACCGAGGGTTCGTCGAGAACGATTCCTTTGCCCCGCACGTAGATCAGCGTGTTTGCGGTGCCAAGATCAATGGCAAGGTCGTCGGAAAAATAGCTTCGCAGAAAACCGAACATGCTCTCCAATGCCCCAATTTGACCGGCTTTGACCCTAATCAGCCCCCGTTTTGGATGCCGGACTGGTTATAGTAGTGCGTTATAATAACTCAATTAACCCTCTGTTTTAAGCGAATTTTATGCCTTTGACGCCGGATGAGGTCAGGCGCGTCGCGATGCTCGCCAGGATCGAACTTTCCGAACCCGAAATCGCCACTGCCCAGGCCCAACTGAACTCCATTTTCAGCCTGATTGAAACGCTGCAGGCCACGGACACCAAGGGGGTCACCCCGATGTCGCATGCCGGCGATCTGGTCGCGCGGCTGCGCGAAGACAGGGTGACGGAGATCGATCAGCGCGATCGTTTTCAGTCGGTGGCGCCGCAAGTCGAGCGTGGACTGTATCTGGTGCCCAGGGTCATTGAGTGATGGGTTGACTGGCTGTTTGCCGGAGCATTGATCCGGCAGGTTTGCGCTGAATCCGCCATTTGCCCTCATCATTCATAGCATGCACAACGCCAACATTTCCGAATTGCGCGCGGCCCTGGCCTCGAGAAAGATTTCCAGCGTCGAGTTGACGCGGATGTTTCTTGACCGGATCGGCGCGGCCAATGGTTCGCTGAACGCCTTCATCACCGTGGATGCCGGGAAGAGCCTGTCCCAGGCGAAGGCGGCCGATGCGCGCATCGCGCGCGGTGAAGCGGGGCGGTTGACGGGAATTCCGATTGCCCACAAGGACATCTTCTGCGCGCGGGACTGGCTCACCACCTGTGGTTCCAGGATGCTTGCCAATTTCGTGTCGCCCTATGACGCGCATGTCATCGGCAGGTTCAACGATGCGGGATGCGTCATCCTTGGCAAGACCAACATGGATGAGTTCGCCATGGGGTCGTCCAACGAGACCTCCTATTTCGGATCAGTTCGTAATCCGTGGGATCTTGAATGCGTGCCAGGCGGGTCCTCCGGCGGGTCGGCCGCCGCAGTTGCCGCACGCCTTGCGCCGGCGGCCACGGGGACGGACACCGGCGGCTCCATCCGCCAGCCGGCGGCGCTCACCGGTATCACCGGCATCAAACCCACCTATGGACGGGTATCTCGCTACGGCATGATTGCCTTTGCCTCGAGCCTCGATCAGGGCGGCATCATGACCCGCAGCGCCGAAGACGCCGCGCTGCTGCTCGCGGAAATGGTGGGGCATGATGCCCGCGATTCGACCTGTGTCGATATGCCCGCTGAGGATTACACGCTCCGTCTGCGCGAGCCCTGGACGAAAGGCGGTTCCGGCGCGCGGCCGCTTGAGGGATTGCGTATCGGATTGCCACGCGAACATTTCGGAGAAGGCCTCTCGGGGGACGTGCACGCAGCGGTGCGTGCGGCGCTTGTCGAGATGGAGAAACTCGGCGCGACCCTCGTGGACATCGATCTCAAGAACAGCGCGCTTTCGGTGCCTGCCTATTACGTGATCGCGCCTGCGGAAGCCTCCTCCAACCTGTCGCGCTTTGACGGCGTGCGCTACGGCTATCGCGCCCCCGAATATACCGACCTCTCGGACATGTATTGCAAGACGCGCGCGCAGGGGTTCGGTGCGGAGGTGAAGCGGCGCATCCTGATCGGCGCCTATGTGCTCTCGCACGGCTATTACGATGCCTACTACCTGCAGGCGCAACGCATCCGTCGGCTGGTGGCCCGGGATTTCGAGACGGCATTTGAATCCTGTGACCTCATTGCGGGCCCGACGTCACCGACAGTCGCGTTCAAACTGGGCGCAAAGGCTGCGGATCCGGTGCAGATGTACCTGAATGACATCTACACGATCCCCGCCAATCTGGCGGGCCTCCCGGGCATGTCGATTCCCTGCGGTTTCGGCCAGGGTGGATTGCCGGTGGGTCTGCACCTCGTTGGCAATTACTACAAGGAAGGCGACATGCTGTCGGCCGCGCACCATTTCCAGACCGCCACTGACTGGCATCTGAAGGCGCCTGTGCAATGAAACACGTGCCGGCAATGAAGCGGGGGAAGGCGTGATGGACTGGGAAATCGTCATCGGTCTGGAGACACACGCCCAGCTCTCGACCGTCTCCAAGATATTCTCCGGCGCCTCCACGGCGTTTGGCGCCGAGGCAAATACGCAGGCCTGCGGCGTCGACATCGCCCTGCCCGGGGTGTTGCCCGTTATCAATCGTGGTGCGGTCGAGCGCGCGATTCGCTTCGGTCTCGCGGTCAATGGAAAGCGTGGCGACAACATCTGCCGGCGTTCCGTGTTTGCGCGGAAGAACTACTTCTATCCAGATCTGCCCAAGGGCTACCAGATCAGCCAGTTCGAGTTTCCCATCGTCACGGGCGGGTCGGTGACCATCATCGCGAACAAGGCCGAAAAGACCATCCGGCTGACCCGGGCACACCTCGAAGAGGACGCGGGCAAATCGCTGCACGAGGATTTTCAGGGTCTGACCGGCATCGACCTCAATCGTGCCGGGACGCCATTGCTTGAAATCGTATCGGAACCCGACATGCGTTCCGCGGAAGAGGCGGTAGCCTACGCAAAGACCCTGCACGCACTGCTGCGCTGGATCGGCATCTGCGACGGCAACATGCAGGAGGGGTCGTTTCGATGCGATGCCAATGTATCGGTGCGCCGGCCCGGCGGGGAACTCGGGACGCGCCGTGAAATCAAGAACCTGAATTCATTCCGCTTTCTTCAGCAGGCCATCGAATATGAGGCGCAGTGGCAGATCGACACGCTCGAAGCCGGTGGAAAGATCAGGCAGGCAACGGTGCTCTTTGATCCGGATGCCGGCGTGACCCGCGAAATGCGCAGCAAGGAAGATGCCCACGATTACCGTTATTTTCCGGATCCCGACTTGCTGCCCATCGAAGTGGGCGAAGGCTGGATAGCGCAAGTGCTGGCGGGCATGGGCGAACTGCCGGTGGAGAGGAAGTTGCGGTTCCAGAGGGAGATGTCGTTCTCCGCGTACGACGCGGAAGTGCTCACCGCCGACTGGGAGACGGGCAACTATTTTGAAGGTGTTCTGCAGGCGTCATTGCAAGGTGGAGAGAAGCCCGGGCAGGGCGATTTCAAGCTTTGTGCCAACTGGGTGATCAACGAGGTTCTTGCCAAGCGAAACGCGGACAACCTGCCACCCGGAAAATTTGCGGTGAGCGAAGAAACGCTGGGTTACCTTTTGCGTCTGGTGCGCAGCGGGGATATCAGTGCCCGTACCGCCAAGGACGTGTTTTCGGAATTCTGGGAGGAGTCCCGCGCACGGGCATTCTCCGACCAGGGAGGATCCCCGGAGAATGTGGACAAACTGATCGTCACGCGCGGATTGAAGCAGGTGAGCGACAGTGGGGCCATCGAGGCCATCATCGACCAGGTGCTTGTCGCAAACGCGAAATCGGTGGAAGAGTTCCGGTCCGGCAAGGAAAAAGCCTTCAATGCCCTCGTTGGTCAGGCGATGAAGGCCACCAAAGGCAAGGGAAATCCCGCCGCCATCAACGAAATCCTGCGCCGCAAACTGACGTCCTGATCAATCCCCTCGGGGAGGCGGACCTTATTTTTTTGCGGGCCGGCTGAGCTCGGTGTACCGCACCTTGTCATTGTCGTAACGCGCATTGATGGTCGCAATTTCCTTTTTCTTTGCGTCCAGCAGTTCGGTCTGGTTCTTGATTTCCAGTTCTGCGCTCTGGATGTCCTGAAGAAGCTTGGCCGGTGCGCCTTTTTTGGCGTAGAACTCCTTTTCCTTTTCGAAGCCGTCGCGGCGCTTCTGCGCGTCTTCAATGCGTTTTGCGGTCTGCTTGATGGCGTCCTCCGCCTGCTTGAGCGCGCGGCTGCGTGCCTCATCGATGTCCTTGACGCTGGAGTAGGTGTTGAGCAGCGCGGCGTTCTTCCTCTGTTCCTCGCGCGCCTGCTGCTCCTGTTCGGCCTTCTGCTTCTTTTCCGCTTCCTGCGTTTGGAGTTGTTCCGGAGTCAGAACCTTGTTTTCCCTGACGACCCTGCCCTGGGCTGAGAGTTCCTGCGTCGTTTTTCCAAGGCATTCCGGGGGGGGGTCTGCGTCACAAAGGTTTTGCCCTTGGCATCCACGCACCGGTAGATCTTGGGTGACTGCGCGGAGGCATCCGCGATTGCGGCAAGCGCGATCAGCAGCGCAACTAGGAGCTTAGGCATGTTGAACGGTTCCATAGATTTTCCTGTATTCCTCGATCGCCGCGATATTTTGCCGGAACTCAGGCTTTGATTGTAGGTAGGACAGCAAATCGTCAAGGGTTGCAATGGCGGTGGTGGCCAGGCCGAAATTGCGGCGCACTTCCTCAATCGCCGACAATTCTCCCGTGCCCCTTTCCATCCGGTCCAGCGAAACGACAACACCCGCGGGATTGCCGCCATTCGCGCGAAGGATTTCCAGAGACTCCCGCACCGCGGTTCCCGCGGTCATCACGTCATCAACGATCAATACCCGCCCGGCGATTGGAGCACCCACTGTGCTGCCACCCTCGCCGTGGTCTTTCGCTTCCTTGCGGTTGTAGGCGAATGGAACGTCCCGGCCTTCACGCGCCAATGCCATGGCGACGCTGGAAGCAAGCACAATGCCTTTGTAGGCCGGCCCGAACAGCATGTCGAAGGCAATGCCCGATTCGAGAATGGCCCTCGCGTAAAAGCCGGCCAGGCGGTCGAGTCGCGCCCCGGTATTGAACAGGCCTGCGTTGAAAAAGTAGGGCGTCTTGCGTCCTGATTTGGTCGTGAATTCGCCAAAGCGAAGGACCCCACAATCGATGCAAAACGCGATGAAATCCTGTCTGAAATTCCCGGTTGGCATGGCTTTTTTGTCAGGGCTGGTGAAGTGCGCAGTTTAGCGTCGTTAAGCCGGAGATGCGGCGCAAAGATCATGCGCCGGGGGAAAAGACAGGCGAATCATCAATCGCCGGCAGGCCTGGGGTGGAATGTCGGGCGGGATTTGTCAATTGACGTTCAGGCCAGAACCCTCGGCGAATACGCCGATTCGGCGAGCATCGGAAAAACCATGACGCTTGAAAACCGCCATCACCTGGGCTTCAGTATCGGGTGAACACGCCACCATCAATCCGCCGCTGGTCTGGGGGTCGGTGAGTATTTGCTCCTGCCATTTCTCCATGCCGGCGGCGAGGCGAACTTCCTTGCCATATCCCGCCCAGTTGCGTGTCGATGCCCCGGTATAGATTCCGGCGCGCACATGTTCGATCGCCTGCGGAATGATGGGGATGTCCTTCCATTTGATTTCAGCGCCGAGTTTCGCGCCACGGCACAATTCCAGCAGATGACCTGCGAGGCCGAAGCCGGTGACGTCGGTGAGAGCATGCACGCCTTCCATCTCTGCCAGTTCGATGCCGGGTTTGTTGAGTTTGGTGGTGTATTCGATCATGCGGCGATAGCCCTCCTCGGAGAGTTTTTCCTGTTTCAACGCCGCGCTCAGGATGCCCACGCCGAGCGGTTTTCCAAGAATCAGGCTGTCGCCGGCCTTTGCGCCGCTGTTGCGCTTGATCTTGTCCGGATGGACGAGTCCGATCACCACCAGTCCGTAAATCGGCTCCACGGTATCGATGGAATGTCCCCCCGCAATGGGGATTCCTGCCTCTGCGCACATCGATTCCCCGCCGGCGCTGATGCGCTGGATCACATCCAGCGGCAGGACGTTGATCGGCATGCCGAGCAGGGCCAGTGCAAACAGGGGTTGTCCGCCCATGGCGTAGACATCCGAGATTGCATTGGTGGCGGCGATGCGGCCAAAGTCATAGGGATCATCGACGATGGGCATGAAGAAGTCGGTGGTCGCGACGATGGCCTGGGTGTCGTTCAGCTTGTAGACGGCCGCATCTTCGTTGTTGTC
>CAIUKQ010000344.1 GCA_903899705.1 uncultured beta proteobacterium | reverse complement strand
TGTTGCCACAAAATACCTCGCCAATTACCTCGGGTGGTTCAGAGTGCTCGACCGGTCGCCACGCTTCAGCCCCGATCCCGCACAACTGCTGGCTCTCGCGGTCCGGGTATGATTTGAACAACATCATTCGCTAAATGAGCCTAATTTTTTGACAAGGAGCTCGACATGGAGAGGCTGCTGAAATTGCTTTGTGGTTGCTCTATCGTTTGCGCGAGCATTTTTGTTTCGCCGGCCACGGGGCAGATCCCGGCCGGTCCGCAAAATTACCCGACCCGGGCAATAACGATCGTTGTGCCATTTCCGCCTGCCGGTGTCACCGATCCGATCGCGCGCTCCGTCGGGCAAAGCCTGTCCGAGCGTTTCAGGCAGTCGGTGCTGGTGGATAACAAGCCGGGAGCGAGCGGCATCATCGCGGCTGAATTCGTCAAGAAATCCCCCGCCGACGGGTATGTCATCCTGATGGCTGCAACGGGCCATCTCGCCACCAACCCCTTGCTGTTTTCCAAGCTGCCCTATGAAGCCCGCGATTTCGCTCCGGTCACCCTGGCTGTTTCGACGTCGCATATTCTGGTCGTTCCGGCTGGAAGCCCGGCCAATACGGTGGCGGAGATGATTGCATTGGCGAAATCAAAACCCAAGGGACTGACCTATGCCTCGCAAGGCACGGGCGGTGCCGGCCACCTGCTGGGCGCACTGCTCAGGATGCGCACGCAAGTTGAGCTGGAGCACATTCCCTACAAGGGCTCGGCGCCAGGGTTGCTCGATCTGGTCGCGGGGCGGGTGGATTTTTTCTTCGATGCGATCGTCACCTCGGCGCCGCTCGCACGCGACGGCCGTCTGCGGGTGCTGGCGGTGGCCTCGCCCATTCGCTCGGCACAGTTTCCGAATGTGCCGACCATGGCCGAGGCGGGGTTCCCAGGGGTCGAACTGGACGCCACTTTCGGTTTCGTGGTGCCGGCGGGAACGCCGGCACCCGTGGTGCGCAAACTCAACGAAGAGATCGTCCGCGCGCTGCGCGAACCCGCGCTCAATCGCATGCTGGTCGACGGCGGCTTGAGCGTGATCGGCAGCAGTCCGGAGGAGTTCGCCGCTGCCATTCAATCCCAGCGCGATAAGCTCGCCAAAGTCGTGAAGGATGCCGGGATTCGCCTGGACTGACGCAATTGTTTCAAGCCTTCGACACGTTCAACCGGCATTGATCGCAGCCGACTCTCCCCCGATGTTGCGCGTCCGGTAGTTGGAGAGGTGGCTCCACCAGCCGCACAACGGGTTCGCAATCAGATGCAATACACATCCAGCATCGAGGGGATGTAATCGTTCTGCAGCGCGACGCGCTTTTTCATGATGCGCCACTGCCCATCCACCCTTTCGAGCAGGTGCTCCGAGAGTCCGAAGCAGGCGTGCTGCAACTTCTGCCGGGGGAAAAATACCTGGGTGGTCCAGCTCGAATGCAGCCTCAGGCGATTCTCCGCTGGGGTATCCAGCGCCACCACGTTGTCCACCAGGTGCTAAGTGCGGGGCATGGGGCTGGTCGCAGGCGAGCGACCGCCTCGGGGAGAGATTTTGAAATAGTCATTTATTCAATATATTCATTATGTTACAAAGGTGACGGCCTGCTTCCGGCATCAATCCAGTGTCACACTCACCGGGCAGTGATCGCTGCCCATCACATCGGCGTGAATGGCGGCAGCCTTGACGGAATTGCGCAGCGCCGCGGAGACCAGGACGTAATCGATTCTCCACCCTATGTTGCGTGCCCGCGAATTGGCAAAGTGGGTCCACCAACTGTAATGGCCGTTGCCCTGCGTGAAGATGCGTAAGGTGTCCACGAAGCCTGCGTCGCCAATGTCCGCCCCTGGTGCTGAAGCGCCAAAGAATGCGGTCCGGACCGTACGTCGCAGTTCGGCGACCAGCGTCAGGGCAGGTTCTCCAGCGGCGATGAAGAACCTGCCCCGCATCTGGTTGGACTCGAATTCAAATGCAATGTAAATCCAGCATTGATGCAAATATTGGGACGCAGTTTTTGATCTGCATTTGGTTCCGTTTTTGAGTATTGGGTAATAGTGGAAAGGCGTCTGGATATATCCGCCGATCTATCCTGCGCTGATACAATTCTAATTGCATCCTCCAATTGAATCGAACCATCAGAGATGCTTGGAGTTGGCGTTCGAATACGCGCAATGAAACCAGCCTTCGTGGATTGAAACCCGGCGGCACGGTTCGACGTGTTGCACGGCCAGCGAAGTGGCTGTCGATCGACCCTAAATGGAATTGGACAGACATGATTTCCAGGAAAATGGTGCTCACAGGCGTCATCTTGATGATCGCAATTGCGGTCGCGGCCGGCGGGATCTACTCTGTTCGCACTAATGTAGATGACGATATCGACACAGGACCGATTGCCTCTCATATTCCGGTGATGCCCGTCCCGGGAGCAATAGGCGATTTGCTCCAGGCGCTTCCGCCATCAGCCGCCGGCGGCGGCACCGAAGGTGACGAGGCCCAAGCGCCTGCAACCTCGAGCAGTGGGAAAGCCGAATCCGATGGTTCAGTGAGCTTGGATGGAACCGCCGCCAAGGGTCGTGTCGAACGGATCTTTGTCCGGCTTGCGCAGGGCCTGCTCATTGACATGGCTATCGCCCTGCCAGAACAGCGCAACGGTCTACGCTACGCGACAATTGAGTTTCCCGCGCCACTGGCCAACGGCACGACTCTGGCTCGTGCCTTGATTCCTGCTTCGGACCTCCAACTCAATATTGGCGATGTCATCGAAATGCGTTTTGCGCATAAGGATGTAAAGGGCCCATACGTTCAAAACATTTTTCCGGTGATCGAAAGGGACAAGGTGACGGCATTGGTGGCGAAAGCCGGCACCGCCGTGGCGCAGGATTATCAGCGTCGCATCGCCTCGCGCAACGCGGCCGACACGGAGGGCCTGCTTGCCGGCCCTGCGCTCTGGAAGATGCTTCCGTTCGATAAGGCGGTGAAGATAGTGCGTGGCAACGGCAAGCGCGAATTGGCGGTTTTTTCCGACCCCTACTGCTCCGCCTGCCAGGCTTTCGAGAAGACCCTGTCGCATCTTGACGACGTCAGTCTGTACCTATTTATGTTGCCGGTTATCCGCCCGGATAAGATGGATCAGTCGAAAAGTGTCTGGTGCTCGTCCGACCGCGCCAAAGCCTGGGTTGATCTTGCCCTGCTCAGGAAAGCGCCTGATGCGGCGCCTACCTGCGACAATCCGGTCGATGCCGTGATGGCCCTGCTGCCGACGATTGGCATACGCGCCACACCAACGATCATATTCGAGAATGGACAGCGCGGGCAGGGGAGCATGTTGGAGAGTACGCTGCGTGAGCGATTGGTCCTTGCCGAGGCGGATATTTCGCGGCCCCGGACAAAATAGCGTGCCCGGACTCTGTTTCTCCTTGTCGCGCACCAGCGGGCAACCATCGGGGACGATGGTCCGCCACCTAACGCTGTTCTTGATTCGCGGCGGTCATTTAGTCTCCGTGACGCGCAGAGGGACCACGGTCGTGTTCATTCAGTGAACGTCAGATGCAATACACATCCAGCATCGAGGGGATGTAATCGTTCTGCAGCGCGACGCGTTTTTTCATGATGCGCCACTGCCCATCCACCCGTTCGAGCAGGTGCTCCGAGATTCCGAAGTAGGCGTGCTGCAGCTTCTGCCGGGGGAAAAATACCTGGGTGGTCCAGCTCGAATGCAGCCTCAGGCGATTCTCCGCCGGGGTATCCAGCGCCACCACGTTGCCCACCAGGTGCGAAGTGCGGGGCATGGGGCTGGTCGCAGGCGAGCGCCCACCGCGGATGCGGATGATGCGATCCGCCAGGCCCTTGCGGTTCCCGTAGTACAGGTGAGAGAGCTCCATGTGCGGGTCGTCGTTCATCTCGTCCTCGCTGCGCCACATCGGCGCCCAGAACTCGCACTCCTCGTGGAACAGGGAGAGCCAATCATCCCAGCGGCGCAAGTCGAGGTACATGCCCTCGCGTTTCAGCAGGTCGACGCCCTGATCAAGCCATGCCTGCTCGGCGGCGCCGATCACAACGTTTTCTGCGGCGCCCGTCTTCAAGGCGATTTCTTGGCGTTCCGATTTCAAGGCGGTTTCTTGGCGTTCCGATTTCAAGGCGGTTTCTTGCCGTTCCATTAGTAGGGCTCCTTGCCGGCCAGGCCGGCTTCCATCATGCGCCGCCACTCGCGGTGCGGCGGGTGGTGCCACGTCTCCGAGGACTGCTCGAACGGGCCCTGAATGCTCGTAACGGGATTGATGCCGATGGATTGCGCCACGTCGTTGGCGCCCTTTTCCTGAACCATCATGCCGCGCCCATAGCCGTCGAGGTAGTCGAAACCGCTGCCGGCCGCGCCGGTGTGGCAGTCCTCGTAGACCGCGGAGTCGTCCGGTGTCGCGAAGCCGCTCGGGTTGAAGAAATCCTCGAACTGGCGCAGCCGCCACGAGCGTTGCTCGCGCGCCTCGCCGATGGGCGCCAGGCACCACACGCGCATCTCGGTCTGATTCACCGAGAGCGGCCGGAACTGCCTCATCAGGAGCGCGGTCGAATCCGCCGTCTGGAAATTCGGAAAGATGATGGTGTTGCGGCCATGCAGCATCCAGTCTGCTTTCAGAGTTCCGACGCGCTTCTTCACCTCTTCGATGCTGGGAAAAATCGGGCGCTTGAACGGCTCGTTCGGCCGGCTCCAGATGGCGGAATGGCCGTGCTTGAAGGAAAACGAACCACCGGTGCCCCTGAAGCGTTCGGTCCAGTCGTACTGGCGCGCCTCCTGGTGGCCTTCGCCTTTGCGGCGCCGTTGAATGACGTCGGCGAAGCTCGCGTGTGTGGAACCCAGATGGTAGCTGTCCAACCCGTTGTCCATCTGCATCTTCCAGTTGGCCTGAAAGGTGTAGGCGGCGCGGCCGGGCACGAATTCCATGCCCTTGGGGCCCTGCTCCATCACCAGGTCGAGGAAGAAGCGGATCTCCCCGAGGTATTCGTCCAGCGGCGGCACGTTGGGCGACATTGAGCCGAACACGATGCCGTTGTAGCTTTCGAGTTTCGCCAGCGGCTCAAGATTGTGCTCTGCGGCGTCGAATGCGGGCGAGTACTGGCCCGCCTTGTGCTCCTTCACGTCGACGATCTTGCCGGTGGGGTCGTAGGCCCAGCCGTGATAGTTGCATACGTGGTACTTGGCATTGCCTTTGTCGGCGCGCTGCACCACCGAGCCCTTGTGGCGGCAGACATTGGAGAAGGCGTTCAACTTGCCCTTCGCGTCGCGCGTGACGAGGATGGGTGTGCGCCCGATCCAGGTGGTGATGAAATCACCGGGGTTCGGCAACTGGGATTCGATGGTGAGGAAGATCCAGGTGCGCTCGAAGATGTACTTCTGCTCGAGCTCGAAAATCTCAGGGTCGGTGAACACCCGGCGATGCACGCGAAACACACCCTCATCGGGGCGGTCGTCCAGGCAAAGGCCCATGTTTTCCATTAGCACCAGAATCTCTCCTTGAGGCTTTGACAAGCCGGGCAGCTTTCCCTAAGGATGGCCTGTTGTCCAATATATAATTCATTTGAGTTCGATTCGAAAGGCAGTAAATCGAAATACGACGATTCGAAATGCAGACAGCATGGGGCAGTGGCCCCATCCTGAAACAGGCCCAGTGAGAACCCCCGAAAATATGGTGGATGTCCGGCAACTCAGGTACTTCGCTGCAGTGGCCGAGGAGCTTCACTTCGGGCGCGCGGCACAGCGGCTGAATATCTCCCAGCCACCGTTGAGCGTTCAGGTGCGTTCGCTCGAAAAAGAGCTGGGTGTCCAGCTCCTCACCCGCACCTCCCAGCGGGTTGAACTCACCGAGGCAGGCCGGATTGTGCTGCGCGATGCCTATCGCATCCTCGAGCAGGTCGAGCAGCTGAAGTCGAATGCGCGCCGCGCCAGCGCCGAGGCGCCGGTGAAGCTGCGCATCGGGGTGATCGCAACTTTGCTTGACGGTGTGCTGCCGGACATCATCAAAGCATTCACACGGGATCACACCGACATCGAATTGACCCTGCACGAAGCGGATTCCGAAGAGGGGATTTCCCTGGTGGAGCGCGGCGAGCTTGACGCCGCCCTGGTCCGCCCCGACAGGGCCGGCAAGTTCCAGATGGTTGAAGTCTCGGAGGACCACTTCGTCGCGGCGGTTCCAAAGGGCCACGCGCTCGCGAAGTCGCGCGAAATCCGGCTCGATGCATTGAAGGGCGAGCGGCTGATCGTTCACCGTCAGCGCCGCTCGCCCAAACCCTATGAATCGATCATGCGCGCGTGCCGGGAAGCCGGGTTCACCCCCGACCTGGCCATCCAGAGTCCCACGGCCCGCTCGCAGCTTGCCGCGGTCCGCTCGGGCCTTGGCATCGCTCTGGTGCCTTCGTTCCTGAAGGACTCGGCGGTACCGGATATCGTGTTCCGTCCGCTCAGACCGCCGATTCCCCTGGGCGGAATTGTCCTCATGTGGACGGTCTCGAACCCGCGCTGGTACCTCGACCGTCTGGCCGGCATGATCAGCGCCCGGCTCAGGGAGTCCCGGCCGCTTCCTCCGCGAGCTTGCGGGTGAGGATGCGCCGCGCTAGCACGCCGGCGTGATCGCCGGCCACGGCACCCAGCGGCGGTCCGTGCGGGTCGGCATCGATGGCGGCCTGCTGCGCCTCGAGAATGCCCGTGTCCTCGTCGAAAGCCATCTTGTTCATCTCGTAGAGCTTTTGCATCACGGCGGGATCGGGATTCACGCATTGCGCGATCGACCAGAAATAGTGGGTCGAGGTTTCAGTCTCCGGCGTCAGGCTGTTCATCACCACATGGTGGGGGATGCTGCGGTCCTCATCCGAGCCGGCCGGGTTCGCGCCGAGGTTAAGATGGATATAGACCGGCGGGCGGAATTCGAAATCCTGGTACCGGTCGATCTTGCCCGGGAAGTGGCGCAGCACCCGGTGGATGGGCGCAGGATCGACATTGGGCATGTCGCGCCGCGCTCGCACGATATCGCCCGCTACCTCAACCCGGATCGGGTTCTCAACGATCCCCGGACCGGCGAGGGAGGTCTTGTGCACAAATGGCAGGTGCGTGAGGTCAAGGAGATTGTCGATGAGCAGTTGGTAGTTCGCGGCCACCCGCAGATAGCCGTGCGCCGCCGACCATCCTGGAGAATCGTTCTCATGGAAATCCGGCAACAGCGCCGGATCCGCGCGGCCCGGATCCCCCATCCACACGAAGATCAATGCGTACTTCTCGACGGCCGGAAATGACCTGATATCGAACGCACCCGTAGGGACGTCCTTCTGGCTCGGGATCAGGGTGCAGGCGCCACTGCCGTTGAACTGGAAGCCGTGATAGGCGCACTGGATATCGTCTCCAACCACACATCCTATCGACAGGGGGACTTTGCGATGGGGGCAGCGATCCGTCACCGCCGCAACGCTGCCGTCGCGCCGCCGGAACATGGCGATGGGCTCGTTGCAGATGCGCCGCCCGAGCGGCTTCTCCCCGAGTTCCTGCGCCGTGGCTGCGGCATACCACTGGTTACTGAGAAATCCCACCATTGCCATGCACCTCTCATCATCACCGGGAGTTGCATTCTACTTCCGGGCCGCTGCGGCGGTCGGCCCCGAAACTGATGCTGCGGTTGTCCGGGAAAGAAAAATCCCGATCGGTCGTAGACTGCATTCCGCAGCAAGCGTCTCAGCATCTCGGCGGGAGCCATCACCATGACACCAAGCGATATCGTCAAACTGCTGGACCAGGACGTGGTCGGGCAGGCGGAGGCCAAGAAGTTTCTCGCAGTCGCGGTCTACTCGCACTTCAGGAAATCCGCCAAGGCCCTGGCCGAATCAACCGTGCTGGTCAAAAGCAACATCCTGCTGATCGGTTCCACAGGCACCGGCAAGACGCTGCTGTGCGAATCACTGTCCCGCATTCTCGGCGCGCCGTTCGTCACGGCCGACGCCACCACGCTCGCCCAGTCGCAGTTCGTCAACCACGAAATCGAGGCCATCCTGCAGCGCCTGCTGGACAAGGCCGGGGGCGACGCCGCAAAGGCGCAGCACGGCATCGTGTTCATCGACGAGGTGGACAAGCTGAAGGCGGTGGGCGAGAAGTCGCGCGGGACCTCTGGCGAGAGCGTGCAGCACGCACTGCTCAAGATCATGGAAGGCTCGCCCGTGCGCCTGGAGAACGGCGGCTAGATCGACACCACGCACATTCTGTTCATCTGTGGCGGCGCGTTCGTCGGCCTGGCGGAGATTCTCGAGAACTCGCAAAGCTACGGCTACGTGGCGATGTCCGACAACGAAGACAAGGGCATCCTCGAGCGGCTCACCTCGCGCGTGAAGCCCACCGACCTGCTCGCCTACGGGCTGATACCGGAATTCGCCGGGCGCCTGCCCGTCATCGCCCGGCTGCAGGACCTATCCAAAGAGATGCTGGTCCGGATCATGATCGAGCCCAAAGACTCGATCTACCGGCAATACCGCGAGTTGCTCAAGGAAGACGGCGTGGAACTCTCAATCAAGCCCGTTGTGTTCGAGCAGATCGCCGAACTCGCCATGGACTACAAAGTGGGTGCCAGAAGCCTGCGCGGAATTTTCGAGGAACTGATGGTCGACGTGCTGTACATGCTGCCGGACAATCCGAAGATCAGGAAAGTCATCATCAATTCGCTGTTCGAGCGGCCCAAGCTGGTATCCGAACAGAATCCGGCCGGCTCTGCCCAAGCGTCAACACCCAAGCATTGATATTCCCGCAAACCGGTGTCTTGCGTCGCGGTTCACTCAATTAGAGATCCTCGGGCTTCAACCCCGTTTTTTTCGCGATCCGCGCAAGCATGTGCGGCCCGATTTTTTCGCCGTCGTGAAACGCAAAGACATAGTCGGTCCAAGCCGGTACGTGAAAGAGTTTTGTGAGATCCCGACTGGCGTTTGGGCGTCCGGCCAATTTGATATAACGCCGAATGTGTGCTTTTCAAAAGTTCAAAACATGGCCCATTCGAGAAATTGGGCTGCCGCCATACGTTCAGCTCGGGGTTGATGTGACTATCGGTTGCTTCGAGCGTGTGCTCGATCCCGCCAGTGCCGGCATCGCCGCTTTGCTTCGGAAATCCAGGCTTTCCCGAAACCGGGTTCTGGCGTCCCGTCCAGTTCACCGATCAGCAGGCGGATTAATGTCGCCTTGTCGCTTTGATTCAGCGCGCGAACCTTTTCCCCAGTCTCGGACAGTGCTGTCGCCATGGGGGTGGTATCCATCGAAGCAAGGGCAGTGCTTACGTGCATTGCGTGGTCATGCTTCTTCGGCGTCAATACCAACTTTTGCACCGTGCGGGTCTTGCCGTCGATCTTGCTCGTGTAGGTGAGTTACAGACGCGAATTCATCCACAGGTTGTGCGGCGCCATCAACCGCCTGTGCGAGATGGTGATCAAAGGAGCCTGTGGGCACTGAGCAGAACCTGCCGCGCCTTCCTCTCAGCGGTGGCCACCGCAATCGTCCGGTTCAACGAATCCAGATACGGCGCTCCCGTCTCGAAGCGCAGAATCGACCGGAAAAAATAACTCGAAGGGTCCAGATCCTCACCCCGCGCCATCGCGGCGATCACCTCGGGCGGCCCGTAACGGTATCCCTGGCTGATCACCCGTACCAGCCCGCCACCTTCTTCCTTCAACACATAATTCGCATCGATATCCAGCACCCCGTCGGCCCGCAGGATCTGCCAGTCGTTCCCGCCCGGCAACACCTCGCCGCGCATGCCCGGGCCGTCAAAGGTGCCACCGTCAATGCTGACAACGCGGCGCTCGCCGAGTGGGCCCTGGCCCATCGACACGATTTCGCCTACGTCAACGGCAAGGTTCATCAGGAATTCGAATTTGAGTGCAATCTGATCCATCAATGTTTTCCTTGTGATTGAATCGTGGCGATTGCGTGAAAGTCGCTTCCGGTTGCGCGAAATTGTCTCATGTGGAATTAAGTAAGCAATTGATTATATTAAATAAATATCAACACCAAGGTGGGGCGGCCTGGCGTAAAGCAATCACCGCCCGCCATCCACACCGAACTGCGACATGAACGGAATATCCGTGCTGCCCATGTCCAGGCCCATCTGGGTGAGCAGCGTTGTCACCTGACCCCGGTGATGCGTCTCGTGATTGAACATGTGCGTCACCAGCACCCACCTTGGCACCGTGCGGGTCTTGCCGTCGATCTTGCTGGTGTAGGTCAGCGACTGCTCCAGCCACTCCGGCGTCAGCGACTTCGACCAGTCCAGAATCCGGCAGTCCAGCGCCTCGCGTTCGTTCCTCATGCGCTCGAACGAGCCCCACAAATCCCGCCCCAGGTCCGGCACCTCGGCCGGATTCCCGGTGAAGCGGCTCATAAACGCCAGATCGCCGTACATGATGTGATTGAGCGAGGCGTAGATCGACTTGAAAAACGCGCCTCGGTCGCGGCGCAGCTCCGCCTCGGGAATCGTGGCGCACAGCGCATACAAGCGCGAATTCATCCACTCGTTGTATTGCGCCATCAATTGGCTGTGGGAGGCGGTGATCACAGCACTCAGGATCCATTACCGGCGTGCGCCGCCCTTTGCACGCGTCCGGGTGGGTGCGGCGTCCGGGCCCCGAAAGTATTCAGGCATTTCCTGACGCAACACTTGTCGCAGCAGCTTTTCGGTGACAGGTTGATCGGATTCGGAAAGGTAGTTTCTCAGCGCTTCGTTCATCATGGTTTGATAGCCCGTCCCCGCTTTTTCTGCACGCGAACGAAATTGATCGAGGATGGCGTCATCTATAAAAATGGAAATGCGTGTCTTGCCTTTCTGCGGGATCACCGCACCACGCTTGCCCTTTGAAAAATCGTATTCAGATCTCATAGCGCTTTCGTTCCTTTCGCGTTGGACGACGCACTGATATCGGTCGGTACTCGCCGTTGCGCTCCGTCCAGCCCAATACAAGCAATTCACCGGCGCTTCCCATGCCAACGGATATAAAGCGTTGTTCGCCTTCGGCATCAGGGTCCTCGACGGTGACCGCCAAGGGATCCTCCAGCACGGCCTCCGCATCGGAAAACGAAACACCATGGTTCTTGAGATTCGCTGCAGCTTTGGCCGGATCGTGCTTGAAGCCCATAGAGCCATGATATATACGTTATATGCATAGTGCAATCGTCGGCGAGAGCGTGAAGCGGTATCGCGCGCTTTGCGGTAGCGCGAACCGAAGCAACGCCCGACACCTGTTCCGGCCGCATTCCCGCCGCTTTCACGAACGAAGGGTCAGTTGACTCGGCCGGCCGGGATCGGCGCTAGGTCGTTTCATCGATTGCATACAACGCGCCATATCCGATAAGGTAGGTGCTTGGACTTGGAGGAGTTTCTGATGAATCGGACCGAACGGATTGAGCGCGTGCTGCGCCGCATGGCGGCGGAGAAAATCGACACGCTCATCGCATTTTCGAATGCCAAGCATCACCTTGCGCGGACCAACCTGGCCGCGCATCTCATGGGCTATCGGGCGCTGGGGGAGAGTGCGCTCGTGCTTCGCGGCGATGGCAGCCAGAGGCTGGTCATCACCCCTGCCTGGGATGCCGAACGCGCTTTGAGGCGGCGCCCGGAGCTGCCGCTTACGGCGGGCGACGATCTCGCCACTGTGCTCGCCGGGCTCTTGCGCCAGCGTACGCCGGGCCGCGTGGCGACCACGGGCCTTGGCGCCATGCCGCACGATCTCGCGGTGCGGCTTGTGGACATCGTCGGCAAGGAAGCGGTCGCGTTCGACACGGCCGTGAACGAGGTCACGGCCCCGAAAACCATGGATGAGATCGCCAATGCGCGCAAGGCCGTGGCCATCGCAGAGCAGGCGCATGAGCACATGCTCGCCTATGCGCGCGCGGGGATGCGCGAGTGTGATCTCGCGGTCGAGATGAACCTCTATGCAAGGGGCCTGGGCGCCAATGACAGTTTCCTGATGCTCTCCAGCGGGCCGCACCAGCAGGGCGTCGGCGCTTCGAGCAACCGTCCGCTGGAACGCGGTGACGTCATCATCGCCGAATCGACGCCGGCCTATGACGGGCAGTTCGGGCAGATCTGCCGCAGCGCTTCGGTGGGCGCGCCCTCCGACGTGCTGGTGGAGAAGTACAAGCTGCTGTGCCGGGCGATGACCGCGGGCATCGAGAAAGTGCGTCCCGGGGCCACGGTCTCCGAAGTCGCCGGCGCGGTCGATGCCGTTCTGCTCGACGCCGGGTACGACGAAAAATACAACCATCCGCCCTACATGAACCGGCGCGGCCACGGCATGGGCGCGGGCTCCATCGCGCCCGGTGACATCG
>CAIUKQ010000343.1 GCA_903899705.1 uncultured beta proteobacterium | reverse complement strand
CGCGATTCTATGATGCCAAAAATATAGCATAATCAAATGCTTAATGTAATGTCTCCGGGTGTCTCCGTGAGGCCGCAGACGTGTGACGTGGCGGGATTCGTGCGGCAGCCCGGCGGAGGTCAATCGGCTATTTGATGACCTCATCCGCTATCGGGTTAGCTTTCAGGTTTTCACAATATAGATGAACAGGACACCCAGTCCGGCGATGCTTTGCAGTCCATAGAGCTTGCTCAGCCGGCCGAGTTTTTGATCCAAATCCGGATCGAAGCCATCTTCGTCGAATTTCAGACTGCGCGACTGAGGTGCAATGATCCAAAGGTTGAACATGGCGGCACTGGACAGAATGACGCCGCCTGCGACCCACCACGGATTGCTGCCCGCCAAGCCGGCGAGTATGCCTCCTAGTCCGCCGATCGCCGCAAAACTGGTCTGGAAAATGGTGGGGCGCGGTTGCGAGAACAGGAGATAGGCGTTTGCGAGATGACCGCCGCCTTTTGCTATCGCGGGTCGCTCCACCAGGCTCACGTAAGTTGCAGCGCCGGCAAACAGCGCGCAACTGAACAGCGCGAAATACCCCGATATGGTCTCGACCAGAATGAGAATGTCACGCATGCGAGCCGATCTCTGTTTGTGTGGTTAGACAAGGGGCAATATGCGGAGGGCGACCGCTTTCGTGGCGAATCACACCTTGGCCGCAATCGCTTCGATTTCGACCATGTACTCAGGGGTGGCGAGAGAACTGATGCAAAGCAGCGTCGCCGTCGGGCGATGATCGCCCAGCACCCGTTTCCTCACCGCCGAGGTTTTGGCGAGATATTCGGGCTTGGTCACGAAGGTCTGCACCTTGACGAGATCCGAGTAGCCCATGCCGGCCTCGGCAAGGATCGCGCCGATTCGCTGCCAGACGATTTCAATCTGTTCATCGAACGTGGTCGGAATGCTGCCGTCCATGCGGCCTGGCGTCTGACCGGCAATGAAAAGCAGGTGGGCATTGGGAGGGATTGCGATGCCATGCACATAGCTGCCCGAGGGTGCGGGTATGGATTTCGGATTGAAGACCTTGATCATGCTTTCCTCCGAGATAGTGAAAATATCAATAAAAACAATTAGTTATTGATGTATCAGTCGCTCAGCTTGATGCCGGCGGCTTTGGCGATCCTGGCGGTGAGCGCAATCTCGCGTTTGATCTCGGCTGCGAATTGCTCCGGCGTATTGCCGGAAACTTCAAAGCCGATCTGAGTGATTCGAGCCCGGATCTCGGCCGACTGCAGCGACTTCATGGTGTCGGCGGAGAGTCTGCGAAAGATGGGCTGCGGCACGTTGGCCGGGGTGAAGAGGCCGGTCCAACCGGGCAGGGGTTCGAATTGCGGAATGATCTCGCCAATCGCCGGCACATCGGGAAAAGCGCTCGCACGTTTTTCCTCGCGCGTCACCAATACCTTGATCTTGCCGGCCTTGGCCAGCGGCACCGCCTCACCAAGGATGACCCAGGACGTTGGTATCTGTCCCGTCACCACGTCCAGCAGCGCCTGCTGGCCCGCCTTGTAGGGCACATGGACCATCTGGATGCCGGTGAGCATGCGGATCTGTTCGGCCGCGAGGTGATGTGCGGATCCCACACCGGAGGTGCCATAGGAGAGTTTGTTCGGAAATTTCCTGGCGTAATCCATGAGTTCCCGCCAGGTGTTCACCGGCACCGCCGGATTGATGATGAAGATCGAAGGCGTCGATGCGACGGCCGTCAGGGGAACGAGGTCTTTTGTCGGGTCGAAGGACATCGGACTTTCCGCCGCCACGCGCACAACCGGAATGTTGGGCGTTGCCGCGAGAAAGACATAACCATCGGGCGCGGCCCGCGCCACGACTTCCGCGGCAACGATTCCGCCGGCGCCGGCGCGGTTTTCGATCACCACGGACTGCCCCAGATTCTCCGACAGCGGCGCGGCGAGGACGCGAATGAGCGCATCACCTCCGCTGCCCGCGGTGAACTGCGTGACCATGCGCAGGGGTTTGACCGGATAGGCCTGCGTTTGCACGCCACCTGCCATGCCCGCGAGGGCAAGTCCGCCGGCAAGGGCTGATTTGAAAACCGAATTCATGGACTTTTCCCCTTACTGGGTCGCAACAAGGCGGCCGGATTGGTAGTCGTTGATGGCCTGTTCGATCTCTTCGCGCGTGTTCATGACGAAGGGACCGTACTGGACGACCGGTTCATTCAGGGGCCTGGCGG
>CAIUKQ010000342.1 GCA_903899705.1 uncultured beta proteobacterium | reverse complement strand
TGTTGTAGTAGGCGCCCGCTACTGGTTTGACGGTCAATAGCATGTAGTAGGCGCGCACGGCGTCACGCACGTCAGACCACGTGCGCAGCGAATCGAGATTGCCCACTTTAATCACCGGCGGAATTTGCCCCGCTTCGATCATTGCAATCTGCTTGGCGAAGGTCGACTCCGCAAAGACATCCCCTCGCCTCGGACCCGTGTGGGTAAACATTCGAGTAGTCATGACTTTCTGCCCATAGGCCTCGGCGTGAAAGCGGCCCATCAAATCCGTGCCCACTTTGGAAATTGCATATGGCGAGGCCGGATGGAAGCTGCACTCCTCGTCAATGGGCACCTTCTCCTTGGGTACTCGCCCGTAAACTTCGGAAGAGGCGCATACGTGAATCAACGGATCGATTCCAGGACATTTTCTCAACGCCTCGAGCAGGCGCGCAGTGCCCTGAATGTTCGTGTCGAGAGTGTCTATGGGTGCCGTAAAGCTGGTGCTCGGGTAGCTCTGAGCAGCAAGATGAAAAACATAGTCCGGGCGCGCTTGCTCGACTGCATTTTGAAGCGAAATATAGTCACGCAGGTCGGCGTATATGAAAAACAGCCGGTCTTTCTCATTTGCCCTTGGCAGAAGGTGCTGCAGATTATCCAAGGGGCTGCGCCAACGGCAGGTCCCATGGATATCCCAATCGGTCTTATCAAGCAGAAAATCGGCGAGGTGCGAGCCCACCATACCGCTGATGCCGGTAATCAAAGCTCTGGGCTTGACCATGTGCTGCGCGAAGCTCCTGCTGGGTCGGGGAAAACGGGCGCGCCCACAAGGTGCGCCAGGATGGTGTGTGCGAATAAAATAGCAGCAAATTTTATCACATCAATAGCTCCGGAATGCGCACCTGCTAACTTGAATGCCAAGGTTCAATCGTTCGTTCGTATCTGCTTGATTGGGGAGAATTGGGCTTGGTTTTCGAAACGCAGGTAAGCCTTCATGCGGATCCGCCGCCAAGGATTTACCCTAAACCGGAATGCTCGCTGGTTGGTGAGGTTCCATGCGTCCATCGATTAACATAGCGCCATTTTGTGAATTCTAAAGATTCCCCGCACATATGAATGCACCTCAGGAAGTTCCGTTGCTCGGCAATTTGTCCGCATCTGCATCGGAAACAATTCAACCACTCGTTTCAATCATTTCCTTTTGCAAGGATCGTGTCGCAACAATTCGGCGAAGCGTTGACAGTGTTCTCAGCCAGAGTTACCGCAACTTCGAATTTGTCATTCAGGACGGCGCATCCACCGATGGCACATTGGAGATTTTGCAGGGCTATGACGATCCACGAATCAAGATCGTGTCGGAGAAGGATTCAGGCCCCGCCGAGGCGTTCTGGAAAGTCATGAATCGGTGTCAGGGTGAATTCATTGGCACCTGCCTGTCCGACGAAGAGTTATTGCCTGGAGCCATTGAAAGGGCGGTCGGCCATTTCAAGGCAGACCGAACGGTTGGGGCAATTACCTGCGATGGATACATTACAGACATAAACGGCAATATCGTCAATGAATTCAACGCTGGCGAATTCAATCTGGTCGACTACCTGTTTGGGTGGTATTGCCCGTTTTGGCCGGGTTCGTTCTTTCGCCGACAGGCGCTGATCGACGTCGGACTGAAAAGCCACCAGTGGACCATTGAATGCCTCGAATTCGAGACCTGGTGCCGACTTGGAACGCAGCACGTCGTCAAGCACGTGCCTGAGCGGATGTCTAAATACACCATTCACGAGACGCAACTGAGCAACACCAAGCAATATTTCCACGAGCACTTCGACAATCGCGCCAGGGTCATTGGCGCAATGTTTTCCAAGGAAGGTTTTTTTGGAGACGATGAAATAAAACGCAAGGGTTGTCTCTACAACCAGCTATACCTGCTCTACAACCACGTGAAGGCCTACAAGCTGTCCGACCAAATCACGTTACTGGCCCAGCGGATGCGGGAGCTCAGGGCCGGCATCAGTTACGTCGAACGATTGAAATATGTTGAATACTTCAATTTTGCCGATAACAACCTGCAGCATCGATTTTCGGATAGCCGAAGTCGCCATGTTGCGTTTAAGGTGTCCCATCAACTTTGGATGCGGATTGCACTCAAATTCTCGGCGGATCTGCGTAAAAAGGTGCCGTTACGGTTGAAGTCTTCATTGCGCGATGGCTTTACAGCACTGATACTTCTTGCCTATCTGGTGAAGAAGATACCGCAATCAGTGAGAAAGAGCGTGGAGCCCCCCATAGAGAGCGAGGGGCAAAAGCAGATTTATTCCCCGGATTTTTCACCAATTCTTTATCACGATGTGGCCCAAATTTACTATGCCCGCGGACAAATCGACGAGGCGTTGGGGATGTGGCGCCGCGCTGAGGCGTTGGGTGACCAGAATATCGATGGGATTGCCGCTCAGGCAATGCTGATGTCGCCAACGGCGACCTATGAAGATCTGGGAGCGATTCAGAGGCGATGGGTTGAGCGTTATGCCAAGCCATTGACGGAATTGGGGAATTGTCCCGTTATACCCTATGACGGAAAGCGCAAAATCAAACTTGCCTACTTTTGCGCCTGGTTTGAAAGCGACGTATTTACAAGTATCCTCGGGCAGGTCATAAAAAATGCCGACCGCGAAAAATTCGAAATTCATGGCTACTCGGCGAGCCCGGTGTCCGGAGATGCGGCCAAGGGGTTCGATTCCTTCAAAGTGACCGGAAGTCTGTCCGATGCCGAGTTCGTCCGCCTGGTTCGCGCGGACCAAATAGACATTTGCAATGAGATAACGGGATTTTCGCCGTTCAACCGCTTTTCAGCGATGGCCTCCCGTTGCGCGCCAATCCAGGTTTCTTACCTCAACCACACGGGCACCAGCGCCGTTCCGAATCTGGATTATGTGCTGGCCGATGAGGTGTCAGTACCGCCTGAACACGACAGGCATTTCACCGAAAAAGTGTGGCGACTTCCCGGTTGTTTTCTTTCATACAATTACGATTCATTCGAGATGCCAGCAGTAGTTCCTCCGCCATTGCTATCGCGCGGCTACGCAACCTTCGGTTGCTTCGGCAGCGGTGGAAAAATCAGCACACCGCTAATTGAACTGTGGGCAAAAGTGATGCATCGGGTGCCTGGATCCCGGATTTTCATCAGAAATAACCAGCTATCCAGTCGTGACAATCGCGATTTCATGGAAAGCCGATTCCTCCGGTTCGGAATCGATGCGTCGAGGTTGACAATTCTTGGCGGAACGGACCGCAAAACCGTCCTTAAATGCTATGACGAGATCGATGTCAGCCTTGATACCTGGCCCTATTGCGGGGGCAACACGGTGGCCGAGTCACTTTGGCAGGGGGTGCCTCTTGTGACCCTCAAGACCGATCGCTTTTCCGGCCGTTATGGTGCTTCGTTATTAATGGTGGCGGGGTGTGGCGAATTGGTCGCCAATACGCCCGACGAGTACGTTGATCTTGCTGTCGGGCTTGCACAGTCGCCCGACCGGCTTCGAGACTATCGCACAAGCCTCAGAAACCGCGCCCATTCGAATGGATTGGTGGACGCGGTTGCGTTCGCAGCCAAGCTGGATTTGGCCTATCTGGCAATGATGCAGCACCTGCATTCGAAGTAAAATCAAAAAAACAGGAAATTCTCCAGAGTCCGGCAGTCGCATCTCGCCGTCACGCATTCGCAATAGACAGGGAATTGAAATGAAAATCAAGCCTCCAACCGATGAGGAACGCAAGAGTTGGCCCCAAACGGTTATCGTGCCCCAGGAAAAACCTTTTGCAGATGCGCGCGGTGAAATACAGCCGCTGGTAGATGTGCCCATGGAAAGTTGCGTGCTGATCCGATCCAAAAAAGGAACGGTAAGGGCCAACCATTACCATCGTACGGACTGGCATTATTGCTATCCGCTTTCCGGTTCAATTGAGTATTTTCATCGACCGCACGGAAGCAATGAAAAGCCGGAAAAGGTACATATCAAGACTGGTGAACTGTTTTTCACGCCGCCGATGGTAGAGCACGCCATGGTCTTTCTGGAAGATACGGTTTTCCTGACTTTGGGGCGCAATTCGCGCTCGCAGGAAGTCTATGAAGCGGACGTCGTGCGCATCCCACCCATCGAAGAATAAGCGGCGACACGGCAGTGAAAAATTATGTGCACAGGGAAACCTGTCGGCTGTGTACCAGCCGGAACGTGTCAAAGGTATTTTCCCTTGCACCTACGCCACTCGCCAATGCGTTTGTTACGGCGGATAAACTGGCTCGCAAGCAGGAACTCTATCCGCTGGACGTCTGGTTCTGCAATGACTGCGGGCACCTGCAATTGCTTGATGTCGTCGATCCGGCCGTGCTATACGAGCACTATGTCTACGTATCCGGCACTTCCCCTGTATTCGTCAAACATTTCAAGGATTATGCCGCCTACGTAATCGACAACTTCCATCCCGCTCCTGCGGGATTGGTTGTGGACATTGGTTCGAACGATGGAACACTGCTCCAATTCTTCATGGACAGCGGCCGGCGGGTGCTTGGTGTGGATCCTGCCCAGGAGATTTCAGAAAAGACGCGCGCTTCCGGAATATCCGTCATTGTCGATTATTTCAATCCGACACTAGCGGATCGGATTCGAGCGGACCATGGTGCAGCCAGCGTAATTGCTGCAAACAATGTGATAGCGCACATTGACGACCTTGGCGGTGTGATGGAAGGCGTAAGAAGGTTACTGGCGCCAGACGGCGTTTTTGTGTTCGAAGTCTCCTATCTGGGCGCCGTTGTCGAGAACACCCTGTTCGACACCATCTATCACGAGCATATTGATTACCACTCCGTAACCCCATTGCAGGCTTTTTTTGAGAGATGCGGCCTTGAATTGATTGAGGCGATCAGGGTGGATAGTCACGGGGGATCGCTGCGGGGCGTTGTGCAAATCAAGGGCGGACCGCGAAAGCGGGGCGCGTCCGTGCGGACAATGTTGGACTACGAGGAATCCGCAGGCCTCAACCGCCCTGAAACCTACGGCGCATTCGCTGACCATATCGATGGTTTGCGAACCGAACTGGCCGGGATGCTGCATCAATTGAAGTCGGAAGGAAAGCGCATTGCGGCGTTCGGTGCCCCAGCAAAGTTGACGACACTGATGTACCACTTTGGTCTTGAGGCAGACTTGATTGATTTTGTCATCGATGACAGCCCGCTGAAACAAGGCCATTTCACGCCTGGCATGCACATCCCGGTGGTCCCCGCTCAGGAACTGTACAACCGCAAGCCCGACTACGTGGTCATCCTTGCCTGGAATTTCGCCAAACCGATTATTGAAAAGCACAGCGCGTTTCGGGAGGCAGGCGGACGTTTCATCATCCCGCTCCCCAAAGTGGAAGTCATCTAGAGCGTGTTGGGTGAGCCGCTGCGACTTGGGTTGGTTGGTGCCGGTCGCTGGGGCCGCAATTACATCAAAACCATCGGCGCCGTTGATGGCGTTCGACTCGCCGAGCTGTCAAGCACCAATCCTCAAAGCGTCCATCTTGTGCCCGAAGGCTGCCACGTCAGTTTGGATTGGCGGTCAATTCTTGATAATCGGCGCATCGATGGATTGATTGTTGCCACGCCCCCGGATTCGCATGTTGAGATGGTTCGTGCCGCTGTCCAGACAGGGATTCCCGTTCTGGTGGAGAAGCCGCTTTCCCTCGACGTCATAGAGACGGCTTCCTTGCGAGATTTTGTTCTCCAGCGTAACGGATATGTGATGGTTGGACATACCCACTTGTTTCATCCGGCGTTTCGAAAATTGAAGGCCATTGCGCCAAAATACGGAAAAATACGCTCGATATCAAGTGAGGCCGGCAATTACGGTCCGTTTCGACCCGATACCCCTGTCCTTTGGGATTGGGGAGCACATGATGTAGCAATGTGTCTCGATTTGCTTGGGGCCGTCCCCGAAGAGGCCGATGGGTGCCTGGTAGATCGCCGCATGGTTCCAGAAGGACTTGGTGAAGTGGTCGAACTCGATTTGAAGTTTTCAGACGATGTCATTGCCCATATCCGCGTCGGGAATATGCTGCCGAAAAGGCGGCATTTCAGGGTCAATATGGAATCAGCGGCGCTTGTCTATGATGACTTAAGCCCCGATGCGCTTACCGTCATGTCATCAGCCGGATTTGATGTCGCTACGCCAATTGAAGTTGGTCGCGAAAAACCATTAGCCGAATTAGTCAAGGAATTCGCAGCGGCAATTCGAGAAGGGAGACACGACACGTCGTCGCTCGACCTGGGTATTGGAGTGGTTAATGTTTTGCATCGCTGCGCAACGAATCTTCGTGGCTGAGGTCTAACGACCAAGCAGTCTGCGCAAAAAACGCTTTAGCCACCAGGGAAGGTTTTGTTTGGCGAGAGTCTTTACATCGATATTGGTCGAATCACCCTGGTCAACAACCGCCGCACCCGGCCCAAAATAGGCGTCCAAGTATTCTTTATGGCCCATCTTCTGCTTTCGCATCGGTGCCGCAAGCATATCAAGCAGGAGATTGCAGTCCACCATATTTGTAAGGCGATCACGGTTCTCTATGATCAGTTCCGCGGCACAATCATTGAGGCAATAGATCTCGAAAAATGCCGCGGCTTTGAGAATCCCCATGGGATTTGCGGTCGCCCCTATGGTCTTGTTGGCGGGGATCATCAAATCGCGAAAATAAAGAGCGTCACCGTCCATGATCTGACCATGGGTCGTGTAGGCATAGAATTTCTTGCCATCAGGCATGCGGTAGTCAGCCAGCCCGGGGTAGG
>CAIUKQ010000341.1 GCA_903899705.1 uncultured beta proteobacterium | reverse complement strand
TGGATCGCCGGTCGAGTGTGGCGTCATACATGCCGCGTCCCGGATCCTTCGCGGCAACATCGGTAAAGGAGTGGCAGGCGCCGCTCCAGACCACCGTCTGCCAGGGCACCTTGGTGGCGTCCATTTCGGCTTCCAGTGCGCGTATAGAGGGTAACGGGGTCACCGGGTCCACCGAACCGTGCAGAAGCAGCACGGAGCACTTGATGTTGCTCGGCCGTGCCGGGTCCAGGGGATTGGGATTCGTGACATGGAAAACCACGGTCGCATCGACTTTTGGGCCCGTGCGCGCATATTCCAGTGCGAAGCCGCCACCGGCACAGTAACCCACGAGACCGACCTTCGATGTGTCGGCCCCGCGTTTGCCGCCTTCCTCAAGAAGAATTTCCATGGCTTTGCGGTTGTTTTCGATGCCGAATTTGTAATCGACACGAAGCGCGCGCGATACTTTCATCAGTTCGTCGAAAGTTTTTGGCTTGGCGCCGAAGCCCGCGCCCCACATGTCGGCCATGAAGACGACATACCTGTCGCCTGCAATCATCCGTGCCTGGGCGATGGTTTCGGGGCACACGCCCTTCCAGTCGCAATGAAGAAGGATGACCGGCGCCTTCTTCCTGATGCCATCGTCCTGAATCAGCAACCCCTCGCATTTTCTGCCGTCAATCTCGTATCCGATAGCTTGTTCCATGAATTTTCCATAGCGGTGTAATGCGGCCGGGCCGCGATGATGGAATACTAGCAAACCTGTTGAAAATCCATGTCCAAGGAGAAAATCATGCCGCGCCTTCCCGAAGTCACCACGCCGAATAAAGACAATCAGGAGGCTTTCGATTACCTGATGAAGACCCGCGGCGCTGTACGCGGAGGGTTCGCCGTGACGCTGGCCAGCCCGGACATCACCCAGCGCATGGCGCATGTGGGCACCTATGCGCGATTCGATTCGCCCGTGGACAAGCTGTTCCGTGAAGTGGCGGCAACGGTGGCCTCGGCGGAACTTGAGAATCCCGCGGAGTACGTGGTTCATTCGCGCCAGTTGCTCCAGCTCGGTGTCAATGAAGCGGTTGTCAAGGCGATCCTCGATCGCGCCCCGGTCACCGGCGCAACTGAAGACCAGATGATCGCCATCAACCTCGCGCGCGAATTGACGCGCAGCCACAAGCTCTCCGATGCCTCTTTCGATGCCGCCAGAAAGCGCCTCGGCGACGCAGGTGTCGTCGATCTCATTGCTACAGTGGGCTATTACGCCATGCTTGCCGTGGTGCATGTGGCGCTGGACATTCCGGCGCCCAAATAAACGCGACGGGCATGGCTGCGAATTGAACAAGAACATTGTCTATTTCTTCCGCCTTGCCTCGGGCGAGGATCATCGGTTCGAAGTGCAGTTCAACCGGCCCGAACGGGACGGTGAGCTGCCCTCCTGGACCCGGCTTGAAACCGATAAATGCCCCAACTGTCCGCTGCCGGAAGCTCCCGGCGCGCGATGTCCTGCCGCCGCCGATCTCGTGCCCCTTATCGAGAGGTTTTCAGCGCTGGCCTCAATCGACAAAATCAACGTGCGGGTGATCACCGAGCAGTACGAGGCGCGCAAGCACACCGATTCGCAGACGGCACTCTCGGCGCTGATGGGGCTCATTCTTGCCACCAGCGCCTGCCCGATACTCGGGAAATTGCGTCCGCTGGCGCATACCCACATGCCGTTTGCGACGCCCACTGAAATGGTCTACCGCATTGCCTCCATGCATTTTTTTGGAAACTTCCTTCGCGATGAACCCGTCGGTCTGGAGGGGCTGGACGGCTTCTTTGCCGACATCGACAAGCTCAACCACGCGTTCGCGCGGCGACTCAAGCGGGCGGTTGAAAGTGATGCAGGCATCAATGCGCTCATCATGCTGCACTCACGCGCGATGCTGGCGAGCCTGTCCATCGAACCGGAGCTGGAAAATATCCGAAGGTGGTTTGGAGAAACCGGCGCAGCCCGGGCGAACGGCTGAGCTACCGCGATGTGCGATGCAGTGAATTCCGGCGCGAGCCAAGAAGGCCTGCGGCCGGGATCAAACCGAACGGTAAGCCCGGCCTGATCCGCTTACTCGATGCCGCTTACTTCGCGAAGTTGGCCGCGACGAAGTCCCAGTTGACGATGGCCCAGTAGCCCTTGAGGTAGTTGGGGCGGCTGTTGCGATAGTCGATGTAGTAGGCGTGCTCCCAGACATCGCAGGTCAGAAGCGGCGTCATGCCCTGCGTCAGCGGCGTGGCGGCGTTGCTGGTGCTCTCTATCGAAAGCGATCCATCCGATTTCTTGCAAAGCCATGCCCAGCCCGAACCGAAGGTGCCGGCGGCCTTGGCATCAAACTGCTTCTGGAATTCATCGAACGAACCGAACTGCTTGTCGATCGCGGCCGCGAGGGCGCCCGTGGGCTTTCCGCCACCGCCTTGTGCAACCGGCTTGAACCCGAGGAAATAGAAATCGTGGTTCCAGATCTGCGCCGCGTTGTTGAATATGGGGCCTGCCGGCGCCTTCTTCACAACTTCCTCAAGCGTCAGGTTTTCAAACTCGGTGCCTTTGGCCATGTTGTTCAGGTTCGTGACATACGTCGCATGGTGCTTGCCGTAATGAAACTCGATGGTTTCGACGGATACGTGTGGCACCAGCGCATCTTTTGCGTAGGGAAGGGCAACTTGGGCGAATACGGTCATTGCAACTCCATTCGTTTATTGAGTACCCGGACTGGCGGGCTGGAAGGTGATTCCCCTGGCCACGGACTGACTTGGCATGGGATGCCAAATTATAAGACCTGCGACGCCCGACTGGGGTAAATTCACGGCATGACACGCCGCTTTGTCGACATTTCGATGCACCTGGAAAACGATGTGCGCTCGGACCCGCCGGGGTACGAGCCGAAGATCGAGTATTTCCGGCATGCGGAGACGGTTGATAACATGCTGGAATTCTTCCCGGGCCTCAAAAAAGAGGACCTTCCCGACGGGGAATCCTGGGCTTATGAATGGGTGCGGCTGATGACGCACAACGGCACGCACCTGGATGCCCCCTACCACTTTCATTCCACCATGAACCGGGGCGAGCGGGCCATCTCTATCGACGAAGTCCCCCTGGATTGGTGCTTCCGGCCGGGGGTGAAGCTGGATTTCCGGCACCTGCCCGATGGTTATGTGGCGACGGCGGGCGATGTCGAAGGCGAACTGAAGCGCATCGGCCATGTCCTCGAACCGATGGAGATTGTCGTCATCAACACGCGGGCGGCGGCCGCCTATGGCACTCCCGACTACGTCACCTCCGGTTGCGGTATGGGGTACGAGGCGACCATGTACCTGCTGGAGCGGGGCGTTCGGCTGACAGGCACCGACGGTTGGAGCTGGGATGCGCCCTTTGCGTACACCAAGGAGCGGTTCTCTGCGACCCAGGACGCGAGCCTCATCTGGGAAGGCCACAAGGCGGGCAGGGAGATCGGTTATTGCCATCTGGAGAAGCTGCACAACCTGGAGGCGCTGCCTTCCGATGGTTTTACGATCTCCTGTTTTCCGGTGAAGATTCGCGGCGCGTCAGCGGGATGGACGCGCGCGGTCGCAATTATCGAATCCTGAAGTAGTACAGGCCTATTGCGGCTTCCCCAGGCAGACGTTTCCCCTAAATGGGTTCCGCCATTTTCGCTTCGCGTACGTGGAATTGCTTCGTGACAATCTCGCTGAATGCCGCGGGGAATCGTTTGGGCTGATCACTTTCGGGATCAATGTGCGTGAGTACCCCGGTATCGTAGGAGCCCTTCTGCACGTACAGGCAGCGCGCATGGCGGCGCTGCATCCATTCGGCAAGGGCGGCAGCGACAGAATGCCCCGTGCCAAGCAGACCAGCGAGTACCACTGAATCCTCCATCGCCATCGCCGCGCCCTGGGCCCAGAAGGGGCAGGCGGCGTGCGCGGCGTCGCCCAGCAGGACCACCCGTCCTTTGTACCAGGGTGGGTCCAGCGTAATTTCTTCCATGACGGTGTATAGCCACGGGCCTTCCCCGGCGCGTGCGAGGACATCGGGCAGGGCGCCGCCGAAGGATTTGAATTTCTCGCAGAACAGGCGCGCCAGGTCTTCGGGCGGATAACGCGTGGCATCCTTTTCCTTGGTGACGCCGGCGACGAAGACCTGGTCTCCATCCAGCGGAAGGACACCGACGCTTCGTCCGTGTCCCCACATCCACATCATTCGATTGACTGAAGGCGGCCGCGGAAGGAGGGCGCGCCAGTTGGCAAATCCCGCGAACCGGGGCTGGATATCGCCGAACACGAGCGAACGCACCGTGGATCGTATGCCGTCCGCACCCACCACCAGGTCATAGTTTTGCGATCTGCCGTCGGTGAATGTGGCCTGCACTTCGCTGCCTGTGTCGTTGATCGATTTGACGGTGATCCCCATGCGTATGGGTACTCTTGCGGCCTGTACCGCGCGCAGCAATACCTCGTGCAATGCCTGCCGCCGGATGGCGATCTGTGGCGGATAGCCGGGCCCGACCATATTAAGGACATCGGGTTCCATGACCGTCTGACCCAGGGTATCGGTGAAGACCAGCGGACGCACACCGCCGCGCCAACCCGCAGCGACAGTCGCTTCGGCCAGGCCAATGTCGCGCAGCGCGCGCAGCGCATTTCCCTGCAGCGTCATGGCCGCTCCCGCAATCTGCCAGTCGGGCCTTATTTCAACAATTTCGCAGGTGAGGCCCTGTCTGGCCAGAGCGCACGCAAGTGTCTGCCCCGCGATGCCGCCGCCGACTATCAGTATCCGTTGTGCCGTTGCCATGGTTTTGAGATGTGATCAAAAGGGTGTGGGAAGCATATTCGAATGCCGGGGCTGGCGTGTACCGGGCTCGCGAATCAGTACTTCGTGAATTTGCTGACTTCGTTGTTGTTCGCATCGTAGACGCGCGTGACGCCGGCGACCGTGACTTCCTTGCCCTGATACGTGTTGTTGTTGTCGAAGTGGAAGGCCACGTTGCCCTGAATGACCGTCCGGCCCTTTGCGCGGTTCTGTCCATCGTAATAGTGGACCGACTTCGACAAGAGGGCGAGCTTCTTGAACCGGGCGGTGTTGGCTTCTTCCTCGATCCTGCGCGTTTCGGCGTCTGCGAGGGGGCTGCGGGCAATGCGCACCCGTTCTGCAGCAGCCAGCGCGGCAAGCGCATCCTCCTTCTCCGTGGCCGCAAGCGTCATGGCTTCCTCCGCTTCGATGGCGATGCGGCGCTTCGCGGCCTCCTCCGCGCTCAAATGCGCGGCGACCCGTTCCTGGGCGGCGATTTCCAGCCGTCGTGTCTGCTGGATTCTCTCCTTGGCGGCTTCTACCGCGGCCTGTTCCGCAGCGGTCTTTTTTGCGGTGGCGGCGGCCATGTCCTCGAATGACTGGCGCGCGGCCTTCTCTGTTTCAGCTTGCAACTTTATCTGCGCGGCCAGGGCGATTTCCGCGCGCTCCTTCGACCTTGTCTCCTGCAGCAACGCGATTTCGGCGGCTGCGCGCTGCGTCGCGGCCGCGGCCAGATCGCGCTCAGCCGTCTGCCTGGCAAGGCCCGCGGCCATCGCCCGCTTTTCCAGTTTCGCCTGGGTTTCTTCGGGTTGGGCTCCGGGTGCCTCCGGCGCTTCCGGTGTGCTCACGGACGATCCTGTCCGGGGCGAACCGAAGGGCTTTGCCGCGCAGGGATGGTAATGCTCAGTCCGCCTTGATGCCGGCTTTGCGAATGACTTCTCCCCATTTCGCGGAATCACGCCGTATCACCGCGGCAAATTCCTCCGGGGTGCCGCCGGTGGCCTCGCTGCCCAGTTCCAGCATGCGCGTCTTGAACGCGGGCTGGGTAACGGCGCGATTGACGGCGGCGTTGATTTTGTCGAGCAGCGGGCGCGGCAGACCCGCCGGGGCCACCATGCCCTGCCACGCGCTGATATCGAATCCGGGCACTCCGGATTCCGCCATGGTTGGAATGTCAGGGAATGCGTTGACGCGTTTGAGCGATGTCACCGCGATACCGCGCAATTTGCCGCCTTTGACATGCGGTGCCATGGAGTTCATACCTTCGAACATGATCTGCACCCGTCCGGCAATGAGGTCGGCAATGGCTTGCGCGCCACCCTTGTAGGGGATGTGCTCGATCTGTCCGCCGGTCAGTTGCCTGAGCAGTTCGCCGGCGAGGTGTCCGGGCGAGCCGGCGGTCGATGAGGCGAATGACAGCTTGCCGGGGTTCTGCTTTGCGTATTCGATGATGTCTTTGGCCGTATTGACGGGCAGCGTATTGGATATGGCCAGCATCAGCGGGTTGTTGGTGATCTGGATGATGGGCTGGAAATCGCGTTCGATGTCGTAGGGCAGCTTGGCGAACATGTGCGGGCTGATCACCAGCGCGCCGATCGGCGACATGCAAAGCGTGTATCCGTCGGGGGCGGAGCGGGCGGTGAGTTCAAGGCCGATGATGAGGCCGGCACCGGGACGGTTGTCGATCACCAGTTGCTGACCGATTTGAGCAGCGAGTTCCACGGCCAGTGCGCGGGCCACAATGTCGGTGTTGCTGCCGGCGGCCTGCGGAACGATCAGGCGTATGGGTTTGTCGGGGTATTCGGAGAGCGCGCTGAATGCAAGGCTTTGCATGGCAACGAGCAGAAAGAGGCGCAATGCGACCATGAGATTCCCCAGTAGTGAAAAGCAGACTGAAAAGCAGACGGAACTCTACACCGACCCGCCTGCCGCCGCATCTTCACCGTGCGCCGGACACATTTTGATGGTCATCGGCGGATCGGTTGACGCAGGTCAGTCCGGCCCTGCTCATCCTGTTATCATTTCAAGGCAAATAACTCAGTGGGGAAATTAATGAAGATCCTGATCGCGGTTGACGGTAGCGCATATAGCAAGAAGGCCATTGAATACTTCAAGCAGCATCGCAAATTGTTCGGAGAGCATACCGAATTGACCATCGTCAATGCGCAGACCAGCCTGCCTCCGCACGTGGCCAAGCGCTTCTCCAAGGCCAATGTCCAGACCTACTATCTGGACGGCTATGAAAAGGACATGAAGCCCGCGCGCCAGGCCCTGAAATCTGCCGGATTGGAGTACACCGAGGCACTGGTGGTCGGACATCCCGGGGACGAAATTGCCAAGCTTGCGACGCGCGGCGGCTTTGACATGGTCGTTATGGGCTCCCATGGCCGCGGTCTGTTGAGAAATCTGGTGCTGGGTTCGGTGGCGACGCGCGTTCTGGCGGCCTGCAAAGTGCCGGTGCTGATCGTTCGGTAGTCCGTGTCCTGCGTGACCGTAAAACCATTAATATTCAAATAATTACGTAGATGTTGGCGGGGTGGCATTAGGCGAGCCGCCGCTATCGGGCTGCTGAACGCCGCGCGGCCCGGCGCCGCCAGGCGATCAGTACCTGAATCCGCCAGATCGCCCGCACCGCCACCCACCCCAGGGCGGCCAATGTGAATGCCAAAGCAATCAGGCCGATGAACAAGGGCTTGCCCAGGCTCATGGCCCACGCGGAGTAGGCCTCCACCCAGGTCCACAGATTCGTCCAGTCGACTACTGGTGCCTCGGCCGCATCGCCATTGCCACCAACCAGCACTCGACCATATGCATAGGCCAGCAGATACAGGGGGCCGATGGTGACGGGATTGGTGTAGAGCGTCGTTGCCAATGCCACAGGCAGGTTTACGCGCAGCGGTACGGCCAGCAACGTGGCGCCGATCATCTGCAGCGGTCCCGGTATCAGTCCGGCGAACAGTCCGACGGCGATGCCCCCCGAAACCGAGCGGCGGTTCAGTTGCCACAGGTTGGGTTGTTGCAGAAAACGCGCGTGGCGCTGAAAGTAGCGATTCCCCCGGATGCTTTCGCTGCTGGGGAGGCGCTTGCGAAGATACTTTTGCAGCATGGCGGGCGGGGTCCTGGTTTGCGCAATCGCGGCCGGCGTCAGTGGAGGTCGCCAAAACGGAACATGCCCATGAGCAGGCGCACCAGGGCATAGGCGGCCCATACCGGCAGTTTCTGCAACACTGAACGGGATTCCCAGTGGGACCGGGGAACGGGGGCGGCATCCTGTTCCATGGACCTTCTGAGGGAATCCCCGAGTATCGCCGCGAATGCCGGATCCTCGATGACCACATTGGCTTCGCGCGACAGCAGCAGGCTGAACGGGTCGATGTTGGATGACCCCACGGTCGACCAGTGGCCGTCGCAGACCGCCACTTTGGCGTGCATGAAACCCCGGTTGTATTCGTGGATCCGGATGCCCGCCGCAAGCAGCGAGCCATACAGCGCGCGCGAGGCATAGTGCAGCAGCAGGTACTCGACGTGCCCCTGCAGAATCAGGTGTACGCGCACGCCACGTGCTGCGGCCGATCGCAGCGCCCGACGGAAGCGCATTCCCGGCAGGAAATAGGCATTGGCGATGATGATTTCCTCCCGCGCCGATTCAATGGCTTCAAGATACGCATCCTCGATATCCGCGCGATGGCGCAGATTGTCGCGGATCACCAGCGCCGCGGGCTGGCCGCCGGAGGTCCCGGTTGCAGGCCGGATTCGCTTTGGCGGGCGCCAGCGTCTGCGCAGATTCGCCCATGCGACCAGACCCCACAGCCTCTCCATTTGTGCAATCACCTCGGTGGCCAGATTGCCTTCAATGCGCACTGCAAAATCGTGGCGGGGCGGATGTTGCCCGGGAGTGTTTTCATCGTCGATGATGTTGATGCCGCCGACATAGGCGACGCGGCCGTCCATCGAAACCATTTTTCGGTGCATGCGGCGAAGGCGTTGCTTGCGCAGCGTCAGTGGTGAAATTTTCGGGCGGTAGACGAGCAATTGCACGCCGGCGGCGCGCAGGTCGTTCCGGAGGGGTTCGGCCATGTCGCGGGCGCCGAATCCGTCCACGAGGACGCGAACCTGGACGTGACGCCGCGCGGCGCGGCAAAGCGCCGAGGCAATGAGGCGGCCGGTGTTGTCATTTTCGAATATATAGGTTTCGAGATAGATGAATTCATTCGCGGCTTCAATCGCGGCGAGAACCGATGGGAAATATTCGGCGCCGCGGACGAGTAATTCGATTCGATTCCCGGAGACCAGTTCCATCAGGGGTGCGGCGTCGCAGGCGGCAGTTCGATCTCGGCGGAGAGCGCGGCATGGTCCGAGATGCGCGCCCAGATTCCGCCGTGGTGCACCTGGGCGTCGATGACCGTGAATCCGCGCGTGTAAATCCGGTCCAGTCGAAGCATCGGCAACGCGCTGGGAAAGCTGCGGGCACTCTTGCCGCGCAGATCGCGAAACGCCTCGGCGAGCCGGGTGTTGCGCACCAGCTGCCTGCCGGCGAGGTTGCGCCAGTCATTGAAGTCGCCCGCAACGATCAGGGGCTCGTCCTCGGGCACCAGCAGGCGCATCCGCTCGGTGAGCGAGCCTATCTGGAGGCCGCGGCTGCGTTCCGTGAGCGCCAGGTGCACACACATGCAATGCAGGCGCCGCCCCTGAGGCAGTTCGATGACGCAATGCAGGATGCCGCGCCGCTCGAGGGCATGGGCGGAGACATCCTGATTTTCCGACGAAAGAATCGGGTAGCGGGAAAGTATGGCGTTGCCGTGGTGGCCGTGGTCGTAGACCGCGTTGCGGCCATAGGCGTGGTCGTGCCAGACCTCGTCGGCGAGAAACTCGTACTGTGGCGCCTCGGGCCAGTTGCGGTAGCGGCGGGCATGGCCATGGTGCTGGCCCTGCACTTCCTGCAGGAACACGATGTCGGCGCGCAGGTTGCGCAATCCGTCGCGCAATTCGTGAACCATCATCCGCCGGTTGAATTGCGACAGGCCCTTGTGGATGTTGTGGGTGACGACGCGGAGTTTCATGCCGTATTTTCGCCGTTATTGCGTTCCGTATATGGGTTGATCGCCGTTTAACAGGTGCTCTTGATCTGCATCAAGCCGGCTAACCCGCGATTTCGGCACAGTGTGGGCAGGAAATTCTGCGAAACCGCGATGCAATGCGATTCGATGAGGGAATTCCCAACTTTCGAGGAGGAAATATGTTCAAGCACGTTTTGATACCCACGGATGGTTCCAAGACGGCCGAAAAGGCAGTGCAGGCCGGCATCGATTTTGCACGCGATGCGAAAGCGCGCGTCACCGCTTTCACCGCCATGCCGACGTTTCCCATGCCATCGCGCAATCAGTTGCTGTCCGGCAAATACGAAAACATTGACAAGTACGAGGAAAAAGCCATTTCCAAGGGGAAAAAGCTGCTGGAGCAGATCGTCAAGCTCGGGCGAGAAGCCGGGGTCGAGGTGCAATGCGAGGTGGCGCTTTCCGACGAACCTCATGCCGCGATCATCAGCACCGCCAAGCGCAAGGGCTGCGACCTGATATTCATCGCGTCCCACGGCCGCAGCGGATTCCAGGAATTGCTGCATGGCAGTCAGACGCACGAGATCCTCACCAAATCGAAAATTCCGACGCTCGTGTACCGCTAGCCTGCCTCCGGATCAAAGGGACGGGGGCGTGCCCTTCCCCGCCCGCTCCTCGCGGGCGCGCTGGCAGGCGATGCAGCGCACTGCGGACGGTTCTGCCTGCAGCCGGGTGTAGGGGATGACTTCGCTGCAGTCCGCACAGACGCCGTATTCGGGGGTATGAATGCGGCTCTGCGCTTCCGTGACGCGGCGCAGTTCGGCGATATCCCTCTCCACCGCGGCAATATCCAGGGCAAGTTCGAGATCGGCGAGCGCCTCCTCGCGAACTTCCTCGAACCGGTTTGCCAGATGAATGCTCTCGGGGGTGTCTTTCTGGCGAAGTGCTGCCGCTATTTCCCCCACGAGCACGGACGAGCGACTCTTCAGTGCCTTCACCAGGGATTCCCTCTGTTCGATCGTCAGGTAGCGCATGTCAAATCTCCGGACATTATTGATTGATGGCCGCAATTTATCGGATTGACCACATGCCGGCTTGATCCATGTCAATGGCCTCCGGAAGCATCCCGCTAGCATG
>CAIUKQ010000340.1 GCA_903899705.1 uncultured beta proteobacterium | reverse complement strand
CGGCGAGGTGATGCTCGTCCCACCCGCTCCGGTCTGCGTCACCGCACCATCACTGGTGATGTTCCCGTTCAAGGTGAGCACCCCCGCGTTGGCAAACGTCACCGTCCCCGCGTTGGTCGTCGTAAGCACCCCATTGACAGAAATACTTCCATTACCCTGCAACAGAATATTTCCCGTACCGAGAGCCGTCAAAGCGCTTACCGTAATAGGTGTGGCCCCATCACCACCGGCACCCGTGCCCGTGATACCCACCCTGATTGTGATATTTCCACTACCCTGCGTCTGAAACTCCACTCCGGACAGATTAATACCAGTGGTTCCTTCCCCGCTCGCATTCCTTGTATCAAGCGTAAAGGACCGATCGTTCTTCAACCGTACTATCGACCCAGTACCCTCTCCATTCGTGTTGACATTGAATGTTCCCGTAACCGAAATCGAGTTCGTTGCCTGCAAATTAATGTTGGCGTCAGTACCCTCAATCTCGGATTCGTAAATATTGAAAGTTGACGGTGTATCGGCAAAAAGTACTTCGCCCGCATTTCCACCATTCTGCTGCACTAGCGCATTGCTGTTGCCTGCCTCGCTATCGCTGCCATCGTTCGTACCACCATTGATAACAATGTCGGCAGGGTCAAGTAGCAATGTACCCGCCTTACCATTTTTTGAGCCCAGTGAAATCCGGCCAATTCGGGCATTGAGGAATTGCTTACCCGAGATTTCGGCATTGCCCCCATCACCTGAAACTGCACCGCCTTGCGCCGACAGTGAACCGAAAAATTGAGTAGATTCATCCGACCAAACAACAATCTTACCCCCATCTCCACTAGCGCCTGCGTCCGCGCGAATACTTGCGCGTGCGCCAACATAGGTTTTGTCGGCATTCTGAACTTCAGCATTTTTCCCCTGAAAATCCCCGCCCACCAATACCGTCCCGCCACCCGCATCCCCACTGGCATTGACCTTCGCATTCCCTATCAATCCAACCCGATCGCCAAGCATCTGTACCATACCGCCCTTGTCGACCGCTCCCTTGGTCTCGATCACGCCATCAGCGAGCAGCGTTCCACCCGCGCCTTTTTCCCCGGCCTGAATGGTGATTTCACCGCCCTTCGCGCCATTGGCGGTAACAACCGAGGACGATTCAAGCGTGACATCCTTCTGGGCCCTCAGAAAGACCTTCCCAGTCGCCGCATCAACCGTCGCCGCATTGGCACTGATCGTTCCGCTGTTGCGCACCGTCGTTCCAAAGATGCCGACACGGCCCGAAACGGCAATCAGTTTGCCGACGTTGAGGGCTTCCGAGTCTCCGGCGGTAAGTTCGACGCGCAGGTTCGGGCTTGCGGCCTGCACCAATTCGACGCTCTTGCCGGCCGCAAGAATGATTTCTCCTGTCGGACTGGTAATGACGCCGTGATTTTCGACATTGGGCGCCACCAGATACACAGGGCCACCGTTTGCGTTGATGGTTCCCTGATTGACGATTTTCCCGGCGCCGATGCTTTCTTCGAACTTGAATTTACCCGCGAGAAAATCACCGTCTGACAAGCGGAGCGAACTGGCAACGAACCCTGCCGTATCGACGATTGCGCCGCCACCAATGAACACACCATTGGGGTTGATGAGGAATACTTTGCCGTTCGAGAGCAGTTTACCAAGGAGATTCGATGCGTCTCCGCCGACGACTCGGTTTAGAACCGACGATGCGGCGTTCTGCTGGATGAATCGGGTTATCTCGTCCGCCCCAATGGAAAACCCGTTCCATTGGATGATCGCGCCTGGTGAATTGGTGACGCTTAACGTCTTGCCCAAATTCTGAAAACTTGCGTTTCCGGAAACGACTAGGGGCGCGATCGGATTCGAGTACGACGAACCTGCGAAACAAGACGCAACGGCAATGGCAACGACTTTGCCACGCATGATTGCTGCCTTGTCGGCGTTACGTTCCCTGCGCCTCATCCTCTGCTCCTGCGGCATTTGCAATTGGACAAGTAAAAGTCCTATTGGTTCCGCATAAATACCTGAATACAAAAGCAAAATAGTCTGGAATAAAGCCATCGACCCACGGCTTGATGCTAGCACAAGGGTCGGATGATTTCGCCCTATTCCAGGTGCCGAAAACCATGGTTTCTGCCATCCCGACCCGATAGAAAGATTCCCGAAAAACTTCAGGAATCTCCTCTTATATGGGGGCTCCCACAGACCATTCCAACGTCATAGAGACTACAAGTTGGCGAGGGCAAAGTACGTGACAGATGTCACGATAAATTTGCGATCACGATGCCAAGGATCGACTCCGAGCGGTACTCAGGTCCGCCGGTCAATTATGAGATGGGTGTTGGCGCTATAACTGCGCAAAAAAAACACGTAGTTTATCGCTTCAATTTGATCAGTAAATCAAGGGGTTAAAAAGTCAACCCTCACAAATCCGGCAGGAGTCGGATTTTCTAGAATACGTAGGAAAACGTCGCGTGGGCCCGGTTTTCGTTTTTGCCCTGAATTCCGCCTGCATCGGACACCACACCGTAATCGAGTCGCATGCTCAGGTTGGTTCCGCGCGAAAAACGGAATCCGAAGCCGTAGCTCCCGATTCCAGATTGTCTTTGCTCACCCACTAGGGGACTGTAGCGCTGCACCTTTCCCCAATCATAGAAAAAAAGCGTCCGAAACCTCGAGCCCCCTGGTAGAAACGGAATGCTCGACGCGTAGTCCGGGGTATAGAACTCCGTGGTCCCTCTGTAACCGGCGTCATTGACCACTTCACGTTCCAAAAATCCACGTACCGAATCCGCGCCGCCTATCCCGAATTGTTCGCCGGAGACCAGCCGGTCACGGGTCATCTGGCCATTGAATCCCAAACGCATCTGCCATTCGTTGGAGAATGCCTGCAGGTGATTGATGCCATAGCGAAACACGAAATAAGTGGATTCGCCGCCGGAGCGCGCGGCATCGAACGCCTGCGTGCCTCCGTCGTTGCCTCCCGGAAGATTCTTGCTGGCACCAACGTTGAAGGAGGTCTCGCTCGCGCCGGTGCGATAGACGCCAAAATACGTGGCGCTATATGGGTGCACGGTAATATCGGGGACCAGCGAAGTGCCGGCCACGGTGACTTTGTTCCGATAACCGCGCCAATCCAGGCCAAATGCGATCCTTTGCTCGACTTCACCCCACTTGCGCAAATTCAGGTTGTATCGCAAGCCGGCAATGGCGCCACTTCCACTCACGTTGAATAGATTCTGAATCAGACCTGAATTAACGTTCGAGTAGCCAACCGTCAAGTCGATGGAATCCCCATACTCGTACAGCGGAATCCGGTACGAAGCTCCAAGAATCATCACGTTTCGGTTGGGATACACCTCGGTGGTTGCCGGGTGATCGGCGCGGCTTGGAGATGTCACATATTGCATTGACAGGACATGATCGCGGTTCCACAAATTCGAATTCTGATACCCGAATCCGAGGCGATACAAACCCGTCTGCTGCGTGCCGGTGTTGTCCATGGTCACGCTGTATTTGACCGGATTTTCATCGGTGATGCGGACAACCGCATCAACCTGCCCTTCCTCGCTGCCGCCACGGAGCAATACAGTCGTCTGTTTTGCCGGATTCTCGTTGACCACCCTGAGGTTGTCAGCAATACGGTGAATATTCGGCGCGTCCCCCGAACGGACGGAGGTCAGGCTTCTGGAGATATTTGCCTCGTCGAAAAACTTGCTGCCCTCGATCACGAGCCTGCCGATCCGCGCCTCAACGATCTTGAAACGAACCTCGCCTTTGTCAAGTTCCTGCTCGGGCAAAATAACCTGAACGGCGCTGTAGCCCTTGTCGGTATAGGCGCGCTCCAAGGCCTCGAGCGCACGCTGGACATCTGCAAAATCCTTGGATCGGCCGGTAAACGGTCCGACTGCGGCCTCGATTTCCTCCTTCTTCAACAGTCGTCAAGGTCGCGGGTTAATTTTCCCGTTGCAGTCCGACTGCGGCCTCGATTTCCTCCTTCTTCAACAGGGCCGAGCCTTCAACCAAAAAACTGCGAATATCGAATTTTGGCTCGGGTG
>CAIUKQ010000339.1 GCA_903899705.1 uncultured beta proteobacterium | reverse complement strand
TCGCGATCCACCATCGCGTATTCGGTGTCGTAGGCGATAGCCCAGAAGATATTGGCGGCGAGCAGCCACCAGGCCAGTGCTGGCAGTGCATCGAGCACGGCGGCAAACCCCATCGGAATGCCGAATCCGAACGCCACGCCAAGGTAGGCCTGGGGAATCGCGAAGAAACGCTTGGTCAGCGGATAGGTGGCGGCGATGGCGAGTGCCGCCACCGACAGCAGAATCGTCAAATTGTTGAGGAACAGCACCAATACGAAAGCTGCAAGGCAGAGCACAACCACAAGGACCAACGCCTCGCGCACCGACACTTCGCGCGTCGCCAGCGGCCGCTCGCGTGTGCGTTGCACATGCGGATCGAAATCTCGATCGGCGATGTCGTTCATGACGCAGCCGGCGCTGCGCATGAGAAGCGTCCCCACGGAAAAAATCACCACCAGCTGCCATCGTGGATCGCCGTCCGCCGCGATCCATAATGCCCAGAGCGTCGGCCACAACAGCAGCAGCGTGCCAATGGGTCTGTGCATCCGCGTCAGCCGCCAGTAGAGGCCGGCCCTGCGTTTACATTCGTTCCAGGTTTTGATGTCGTTCCAGGTCATCGCCCTATTGTCGGTGATCTGCGCGGTGCAGCTTCATGCAAGCATGAAACGTGAACGGGATCCGAGCCAGCGCTCCATGTGCCGCTCGGCGCAGGCGACATCGTTGTCGAGCAGCCACTCGGCGGCCTCGCGGGCCTGCGTGAGCACCGCCTCATCGAGAACAAGATCCGCGAATCGCATCAAGGGAGCCCCGCTTTGTCGCTTGCCCAGATATTCGCCCGGCCCGCGTATCCTCAGATCCTCCTGGGCAACGATGAAACCATCGGTGTTTTCGTAAATCACCTTGAGGCGTTGTCGCGCCCCCTCGGAGAGGGGTTTCTGGTAGATCAGCACGCAGGCCGACTGCGCGCTGCCGCGTCCCACCCGGCCGCGCAGCTGGTGCAACTGCGAGAGCCCGAAGCGTTCCGCATGCTCGATCACCATCAGTGACGCATTCGGGACATCGACGCCGACCTCGATGACCGTGGTGGCGACGAGTACCTGGATGTCGCCTTTGACGAACGCGCTCATCACCGCGGCCTTTTCCGGGGTCGGCAGCCTCCCGTGCACCAGGCCCACCTTGAGGTCCCGAAGCTCGGCACTCAGGGACTGGTAAGTATCAATGGCCGTTTGCAGATCCAGGGTCTCGGACTCCTCGATCAGCGGGCAGACCCAGTACGCCTGCCGGCCTCCCGCGCAGGATTCCCGGACCCGCGCAAGCACCTCGACGCGGCGCGCGGCCGACACCAGCTTGGTCAACACCGGTTGCCGCCCCGGCGGCAGTTCATTGATCACCGACACATCCAGATCGGCGTAGTAACTCATGGACAGCGTGCGTGGAATCGGGGTGGCGCTCATCATCAGCAAATGGGGTTCCGCGGCAATTTGCCCACCCTGCGCCCCCGTCGCACTGACCGGCCGTCTGGATTTTTCGCGCAAAGCCAGCCGCTGCGCCACGCCAAACCGGTGCTGCTCGTCCACGACCGCCAACCCCAGCGCATGAAACTCGACACCCTGCTGAAACAGCGCCTGCGTTCCCACTGCAAGCAGGGCCTCTCCGGATGCAATGGCTTGCGATGCCGCCGCGCGCTCCCTTGTCGATTGGCTGCCCGTCAGCCACGCGATGCGAATTCCCAGCGGCGCAAGCCACTCGGAGAATTTGCGGTAATGCTGTTCCGCCAGTATTTCCGTCGGCGCCATGACCGCAGTCTGCATGCCGTTCTCCGCGGCCCTCAATGCAGCCAGCGCGGCCACCACCGTTTTCCCGCTGCCCACATCGCCCTGCAGCAACCGGTGCATGGGATGTGATTTCGCCAAATCGGTTTCAATTTCCGCCCACACGCGCAGCTGCGCGGCCGTCAGTCGATAGGGAAGCGTGGCGAGCAAGCCGTTGACCAGCTTTCCGTTGTCGGTCATGTGCACCGCGATGCGTGCACGCCGTTCGCGATAATGTTTGCGCATCGACAATTGCTGCGCCAGCAATTCGTCAAACTTGATCCGGCGCCATGCCGGGTGGGTGCGTTCCTGAAAATTGTCGAGGTCTTCGCCGGCCATGGGGTGGTGAAGGTCCATGACCGTCTGACGGAATGGAGAAAGCTGATAGCGGGCAATCATTTCCGCAGGCAGCGCTTCGTCCAGACTCTCGCGATTCAGCGCCTGTTCGATCAGGCGTCGCAAAGTCGGTTGCGTCAGGCCTGACACGACCGGGTAGACGGGTGTCAACGCCTGCGGCAACGGCGCCTCGCCACGGTGGACGTGGAAACGGGGGTGGATCATTTCACCGCCGAAGAAACCCGGTCGCAGCTCTCCGAAAGCACGCAAGGTGGTTCCCGGCTCAAGGGCACGAACCTGGCTGGGATAGAAATGGAAAAAGCGCAGCACCGCGTCGCCACTCGCATCTGATACGCGTATCAGAAGCTGGCGCCGGGGGCGATAAAGCACTTCGGTACTCACAACGCTGGCCTCGATCTGAACCGGCCCGCCGATACCACCCTCTGCGATCGGCGTGATACGGGTTTCATCTTCGTAACGCAGCGGCAGATGCAGCACCAGGTCCAGCGATCGGAACAAGCCCAGTTGCGCGAGCTTTCCGGCTACAACCGGGGTGACCCCGGGGATCTCCACAAGGCTTGCAGCCCCGGCCCTCTCGGTTTCAGGTTTCTTCGCCGCGCGCGCCTTGACGGTCGCCGGTTTCTTATTCTTTGGCGATGATTTTTTCGTGGGAGTCGATCTGCGCATATAGTGGCCAATGTAGCGGAAAAAGCTGCGGCACAGGCCCGCAAATCCCCGATGCAGGCGACGCTTCGGGTGACTCGTTCGAAAGGACCCCACGACTTGAGTACGACCATGATTGAAAATCTGGAAAAGCTGCTTGACACACCACGAGACGGGCCTTTGTTGCGATTTTCCCTTGGGCACGAGTACATGAAGGCAAACGATGCCGGAAAGGCCGTCGTGTATTTTCGTGCGGCAGTCGGGTTGGACCCCGCCTACTCGGCCGCGTGGAAACAATTGGGACACGCCCTGCTCGCGAACAAGGAGCCCAAAGAAGCTGTTGTCGCATGGCAGCAGGGCGTGCAAGTCGCGGAAAAACGGGGCGACAAGCAGGCGGCCAAGGAAATGACCGTCTTCCTGAAGCGCACTCTCAAACAGCTTGATCCGGGTGAGCCGGCATCCGCCGAGAACTGAAAATTTCAGGTTTCAGTGCCAGAATGGACCACCCACGGGTCGATGCAGAGCGAATCAGGCGTGCAAGTTTGCCGACAACCAAGGAGATGTGAATGAACGTTAATGGAAAACTCGGTTATGCGATCCTGATCCTCCTGTCCGGCATGGCCCGGGCCCAGGACTACCCCAGTCATCCGATTCGCCTGATTCTCGCGAACGCCCCGGGAAGTTCAATCGATACCATGGCCCGCATCATCACCACACGCATGGGCGAAGTCATGGGGCAGGCGGTGGTGGTGGAGAACCGCGACGGCGCCGCGGGAGCCATCGGTATGGAGGCCGGAAAGAATGCCAAGCCGGACGGCTACACGCTGGTCTGCGCCTCCTCCAGCGCCATGACCGTGCTGCCGGCGCTGCGCAAGAACCTGCCTTACGACCCGGTCAACGACTTCACTTACATTTCGAATTTCGCCGTCTTCCCGAACGTGCTGGTGGTGAATCCGTCACTACCGATCACCAATGTGCGCGAACTGATCGATTACGCACGCGCCAACGCCGGAAAGATCAACATGGCCTCCGCGGGCATCGGATCCACCAGTCACCTGGCAGGAACCATCCTGACCCAAATGGGCAAATTCGAGGCCCTGCACGTGCCGCACAAGGGCGGCGGACCCTCGGTTGCTTCGGTGATCGCAGGCCAAACCCATTTCACCTTCGCGCCCGCGCCCGCCGCCATGTCGCAGGTCAAGGCCGGCCGGTTGCGCGCGATTGCCCACAGCCTGCCTTCCCGCTCGAAGATGCTGGGGGACATGCCCGCGGTGAATGAAACGCTGCCGGGATATGACTACAGCACCTGGGCCGGATTGCTGGCACCCAAGGGATTGCCAAAACCCATGCAGGACCGCCTGCTTGGAGCGCTGCAAAAGACCCTGCAAATTCCCGCGGTTCTGGAAGGCCTCACCGCGCAGGGCGCCGAGGTTCTGCTGATTCAGGGCGAGGATTACCGCAAATACATCGCCCAGGACCTGATCGCCACCGCGAAATTCGTGCAGGCGGCGGGCTTACAGGCGGAATAGTCGCGCCAGGCAGGAAATGGCCGCTATCGGGTGTTCCTGATCAAAAAGTCTTCCAGGACTTTTGCAACCTCTTCATCCGCCTTGTAATACATGTGGAAGCCGCTCACGCACGCATTCAGGCTTTGCGCTTCGCCGCTGGTGATGAATGCGCGCTCAACCGCGGACCCTGATATTTCCTTCACCTTCTCATAGGTTCCGTAAATCGTCGCCGAGTCCACATTGCAGCCGTTGTTCTTGTGGTCCATGAAAAGTATCGGAAAATCAAGAGGCGCCGAGAATCGCGTTTCATTTCGCGCGCTGCTCACGACCATACCGCTTATGAGGTTGGTTTCCCGCTCATCCTGAAGGTGACGCACGAACTCCATGAGGCTGATGCCACCATTGCTGTGCCCCATGATCCAGACGGGTAACCGGGTTTTGTCTTTGTAGTATTTGACAACGCTCTTGATGCGCTTGACGTGCTCAGAGGTTCCCCTGGCCGACGGATAACGCTGATTGGGCGAGAGCGGATAGGGGCTGTCAAAGATCGCCACGTCAATCTTGCCGCTGGTCAGTTCCGCAGAACTGAGCCGCTTTAAGGTTTGATAAAACGGATGCTTCAAATCGGGGGTATCGGGCTTGATTCCGAGATTGCCGTCCCCGCCCGGGATCAGGACCAAAACCGCCCTGGACTGATGGCCCGCCCAATACATCGTCATGGTCGGGGTCGAATCAAGCGTCTTGCCGTTTTCAACAAACGGGACCGGCAACGCTTGCGCTCCAGCTGCGCATGCAGCAGCGCACAGGATTGAGAACAACAGGATTTTCAATTTCATGTATCGCCTCCATAGTCCCCAGGTAGCCCTACCCCGCATAACCCAGCACAGCATACCCGATGCTAAGGCAATCAGATTGAACCAATTCGTGCCGTACGCCCATTGATTTCGCTCCACAATGGGCCTATCGCACCGATGAGTGCCGTCAGCGCAATACCCTGTTTCGAATGGCCTTCGCTGATCGGCTAAACTGCAGCCATGACTACCCATCCCCCCCACCCGGATCTTGAATCTGACGAATCTCGCACTGTCAATGAACCTCGCCTTTGGATTCAAAAGGGCTGGACGGCACGCGTCATCAAGAATGAAGACGATGACGGTTGGGCGGTAGAGATGATTCTGGACGGTCACTCGGAACCTGCCCTGGTCGGCCCCTGGACCATGGGCCGTGACAAGAAAAATCCCAAGCCGCTCGACATCAACGCCTTCAATACTCTGGTAAAGACGGCTTCTGAAGTGGTTCTCCGCCACGAGCAGCATCTGCAGGAACGGCTTCACAAATCAATCACCGTGACCGTCAATGATCAAACAATTACTGTCGCACTCGACATCATTCCCGATGACGATGATCCTCACGCAATGCTAAGTGCTCATGACTTGGACGGGACACAACTGGCAACGAAGAAGGTGAGACCGGACTTCAAATTAAATTCATCCAGCGCGTTAGCCTGGATGGAGAGTCACAACGGTTGAAGTTCGCCTCCATTTGACCCGCATCTTCTTCTGGCGTTGACCCGTCATCGGGTACAGCTTTCTCCGGATATCCCGATTTGCGTTGTGACATGCATGCTCAACCTCACCGCAACTTTACCCGACACGATTAACGCCAAGTCGAATCCGTCAACCTCTCGTCCAGCATTTTTCCAGGTTCACACTCCGCAGAAAAGTACTGGCTCGATTGGGGACCTTGCTGGGAACGCTGTTGATAGTAATTTTTAAAATAGTCCATGCCGTTTTCTCTGGCAATATCTTCTGCAATCCCAAACAACATCGCTGCCCTCGCGTTGCGCTGAATTGCCTGGCATTCTGTTTTTGCTTCGTTAAGCTCGCCTCTGATGTGCATCGCTTCATGCGCAAAAATATGCATGCTGATCAGCTCCTCTTTGGTCGAGTGCTTGGGGTTCTTCAAGTGGTCCATTAACCTGGAACACCACGGGTACTGAAAAACAATACGCCCCGATTCAGGGTTTGCATGGCCTGCTGCAAACACCTCTTTGTCAAAAAGGCTGTCAAATATGGTATTGCAATGAACATAAGCCATCTTGTTCTCCGACAGAATTCGTGCTTTCTGCGTGAGGCTGTGCTCGAAAAACCAGTAACGAACTGGGGTGTAAGCAAAAGCGGCAGCAATCACGGCGAACAAAATTACAAAGGTTATGGACTTATTCGGATCCGGTTGGTCGAAACCGGGAGGCGGCACATAACTGTAGTAAACCTCGCGGAACGCGAGCCAGCCAAATAGCGCAACCATCAACCACCAAAGCATTACTGTTTAACCATTAGCTTGGCGGTGCAAGAGAAGAATCATCATTCCTGCGGGATTGATGCTGAAGCTCGACACCACCATGCCGATGGTGTGGCCGTCCGGGGTTGCTTTTGCCACCGCTTCAATGCCGATAACGGTACCTGCTCCGGGCTTGTATTCAATCACTTGAAAGCTCATACGCCGTACTGCGCCCACCCTCCGGCATCTTGGCCAGAACACCAAGCGCCAGCAGCGCATTGATGTCACGCAACGCCGTGTCTGGCGAGCACTTCGCAATCAAGGCCCATTTGCTGCTGGTGAGTTTGCCCTCAAATCCGTCAAGCAGACGGTTCAGCAAATTGATCTGCCGCTCGTTCATCGGCGTACCCGCCCACCGGTGCCAGAATCCTGCTTTGGTCAGTACCGCAGCCAGCGTCAACTCGGCACCCTGCAGTGCCCGAAGCAGGCAACCCAGGAACCATTCCAGCCAATCGGTGACTTCGAGCGAGCCTTTCTGAGTACGCTCCAGCCAGTCGTAATAGTCTTTTCGTTCGCGCTGGATCTGCGCCGACAGACTATAGAACCTCTGCGGCGATTGATCGGCTCGGGCCATTGCCATGTCCCCTACTGCCCGCGCAATGCGGCCGTTGCCATCGTCGAACGGGTGGAGCGTGACGAACCACAGATGCGCGAGGCCGGCCTTCACCAACGGGTCGTCTTTCTGATCGGTGTTGAACCACGACAACAGGGCCGACATTTCAGCATCCAGCGCATTGGCGGGAGGCGCTTCGAAATGCACGGACTGTCGGCCCACAGGTCCGGACACCACTTGCATCGGGCCGGTTGAATCGTCGCGCCAGCTTCCCGTGCGAATCGGGACCATGCCGCTGTAGCCTGTCGGGAATAGTGCTGCGTGCCATGCAAACAATCGTTCACGCGTCAGCGCTTGTTGATGCATTGAGGTTGCATCCAGCACCATGTCCACGACACCGTCCACGAACCGGTCAGCGGGTGCCAGGGCTGCCATGTCCACGCCGAGGCGGCGGGCGATGGAGGATCGCACCGAGTCGGGATTGAGATGCTCACCTTCAATCTCACTGGTTTTGACCACGTCCTCTGTCAACACCTCCAGCGTGGCCTGTTCCCGCAGACCCAAGCCCAGAGCCTGCATCCTGCCAAGTAAATTGCCTTGGACACGATGAACCTGGCCAAGCAGGCCGAGCAGCCGCTGGGCGTCATAGCGCCATCGCGGCCAATCCCGTTGCTCCCAGATATAGGTTTTTTCTCCGCTTTTCATGCGGTGATTATGTTGGCCAATCGCCGCAAAGGCAAGCCAATCGCCGCATGCGGGCATTCTGGGGTGCCCAATGTGGGCCGCGGTTAGATCAACATAATCAGAATGCTGCGCTAAACGGCCGCAACAAACTCAAGGCGGCGATCAAGCGGATGTACCGTCCTTCCCACACTCCAACTTACCGTCCACCCGGACAAACGCTACATCGGCAACACTGAAAAGGGGTTCGACTTTCTGGACTATCGGTTCAGACCGCAGAAGCTACTGGAACCTGCTGTGCAAAGCCTCACCCGGCTGATTGAACGTTCCCGCCGTCTTCATGAGAAAGGGGCCGACTCGCATCGGCTCCGGCAGTACGTTCAACTCTGTGTGACTTGGCTACACGGTAGTCTTCGAGGCGCGGGCCCGGGCCGCCCTCGCTAAAATGACCTTATCCTAAAATTTTTCGCAGAGGTTTTCTGATTTTATCCACCGCAGGATCCACTACGCCCCCCCCCTTCCCACCTGCAACTGCCTCCAACTGCGTATCGGACAGCTCACCGCTTGCTGCTGCTTTTGCTTCCGCGTCCATAAAGGCGTGGGCTTCTTCTTCGGTGAATTGCAGGCCGAGGGCTTTGGCTTCTTTGACGGCGCTGGCGATAAAAGCTGCCGCGCTGGCTGCCGCCGCTGCTGCATCCGCATTGACTTTGTCCAAGCCAAGCTTTGCCAACAGGGAGGGGTCCTTACCTACGAGTTCGGCAAATTTCTCAACGTGAGCTGTAGTCATTGCTATTTCCTTATCGGTCCGGCTAATCGCTAATTATTTCGGGTATGGCTGTCTTTGCGTGAGGGTGCACCCTCACGAGACCATCATTTACCACCGTTCACTAGTCCGTTAAACCAGTTGGTGAAACTGTCTAACGCCTTACTTTTTCCTTGATATTTGCCCCCTGCCACCGCCTCCAGCTGCGTATCTGACAGCTCACCACTTGCAGCAGCTTGGGCTTCAGCTGCCACATAAGCTTTTGCTTCTTCTTCGGTGAATTCCAGACCGTGGGTTTTTGCTTCTTTGATGGCGCTGGCGATAAAAGCTGCCGCACTGGCGGACGCTGCAGTAGCGTCAGCATTGACTTTGTCCAACCCAAGCTTTGCCAACAGGGCGGGGTCTTTACCTACGAGTTCTGCGAATTTCTCTACGTGTGCGACTGTCATTACTGTTCCTTTTAGAGGGACCTGAATTACCCTAATGGGAACATAACAGCGGTGGAGTGTCGATATCATTACTATCACTTTTGTTTATTAATACCGTTTTGCTTATTTATCGCACATTGACATTAAAAGACGATTTGAAACAGAAGGGACAGAGTGGTTTCTGGGGTAAGGGAGTCGTTTGAGCAAAAGCCAGCGAAGGGGGGCGCCGGATGGAACCAGTTTAAAAAGCGGGGGTGCCACCTGGGTACCGTCTGGACTTACAGCGTTTGGCTTGGGGCTCGGCTTGGCCGGTTCGATCAGGGGGTAGGTGGAGGCAGCACTAGGATGGGCCGCGCTTCGTGCATTAAGCCAGCAGGCAAACCAAACGACGGTTACCAGTTAAATTGGCATTGCGTTCGGTGATTCAACTCAAACGGCTTGACCGAATTGCTGACCGGTTTTTTTTAACTTAATCGTTCGGTCAGTTGGAGTTCATCAGTATCCCTGCTGTTTAGGATTCTGATGATGTAGTGAGTCAAATGCTTGAAAAAACAGCCCATCGTAAAACAGAATTGGTGGTGGAGTCAGATATTAACCGCAAACAGCCATTTTCGCTCACTCGTGGGCCGGCGCTTTGAGACGTTATCGAGCGTGTTGTCGAGGAAATCTGTCCCGGCCCTCAAGCGCCCCACCATTCCTCGCCTGAAATTGTTGCTGACCCGGGGGCTGATCGAACCGTAGTCAATTCGATTCCGCTTTCCGGAACCGAACCGCTGGCCAATGCGGGTGACGACTCCTTGGAGCATCAGAACCTCGAGTTGCCTTCTCCGCCGGTCTACGCATGAATGCGAGTCCATTCATTTGACGGAGAAAGTGATGATAAAACTGAATTTCAATGAACGGGACCTTGCGGAACGGTGGGGTGTCAGCCCCAAAACCTTGCAGCGCTGGCGTTCTGAAGGTCGTGGGCCGATGTATCTGAAATTGTCCAAGCGGGTAATTTATCCGCTGGATCAGATCCAGGCGTTTGAGTCCAAGGCTCTGTGCGCGTCGACATCTGAAAAATCACCGTCCATTATGACCCCTGTGTTGCCAGAGGCTAGATTGCTGAATGCCGAGGAAGCAGCAGTCGCGACGGGACTGCCGATCTATTTGTTTACCAACAAAAGTGCGTATTCCACGTCATCGTGACCGGTGATTCCGCCGCATCGTGACCGAGGTTCCAGGGGATCGTGACCGCGATTCCGCGGCCATCGTGACCGATGGAGTGGTTGTTGTATGGATAGT
>CAIUKQ010000338.1 GCA_903899705.1 uncultured beta proteobacterium | reverse complement strand
GGTAGGGACTCAGTGGACGGATGTCCAGAGTCAGTGGATCTGAGCAAAGACTGAGGTGCTTTGGTTCACCACTGCCGGGGTTCTCCGGCAGAGGTCCTATCGGGACTATTCCACCGTGACGGATTTGGCCAGATTTCGAGGCTTATCGACATCGTTGCCGCGTATCAACGCGGCATGATAGGCAAGCAATTGCAAGGGTACGGTATGCAGGATGGGCGAGAGTATTCCGGCATGGTCAGGCATTCGAATGACGTCAACCCCGGACTCTGCCGGAATCTTTGCATCCTGGTCTGCGAACACAAACAGTTTTCCGCCGCGCGCGCTCACCTCCTTGAGATTGGATTTCAACTTTTCCAGCAAGGCATCCTTGGGGGCGATGGCAAAGACAGGCATGTCCTGATCCACCAACGCAAGCGGACCATGCTTGAGCTCTCCAGCGGCATAAGCTTCCGCGTGTATGTAGGAGATCTCCTTCAACTTCAACGCGCCTTCCATGGCTATCGGCCAGTGCACGCCACGTCCCAGAAATAGCGCGTGGTGGTGGGGCGCAAGTTCCTGTGCCCAGCGAATGACCTGCGGTTCGAGGCCCAGGACCTGCGACAGTGCTGCTGGCAAATGGCGAAGCGAATGCAATATTTGACTTTCCTGCTGCGAATCAAGACGCCCCCGCTGCTTTGCAAGAACCATGGCAAGCAGTACAAGCGTCGCCAGCTGGGTTGTAAACGCCTTGGTTGATGCGACGCCGATTTCCGGCCCGGCCCGGGTCAGAAACCGCAGACTTGACCCCCTGATCAGCGCCGACTCTGGAACATTGCAGATCGCCAGGCTGTTCGCATGCCCGCGTGCCTTCGCATGCGTAAGTGCTGCCAGGGTATCCGCCGTTTCACCTGATTGCGAAATGGTCACGACCAGTGCCTTGGGATTGGGCACGGATTCCCGATAGCGATACTCGCTGGCAATCTCAACGTTGCAGGGCAAGCCCGCGAACCCTTCCAGCCAGTATCGCGCCACCATTCCGGCGTGATAGCTGGTCCCACACGCCAGGATCAGCACGGATTCGGTTTGTCCGAATACCCTGTCCGCATCCACTCCAAACAGTTCCGGAACAAGGGTGCTGGCGCCGGTGACCATTTCCAGCGTGTTGGCAACCGCCATTGGCTGCTCGAAGATCTCCTTGTGCATGTAGTTCTGATACTGGCCCAGGTCTTCTGAAGCTGCGCTGAGCTGGGAGATCTGAATCGGCCTTTCTACCGACCTTCCAGTTGCATCCACAATCCTGACCGCAGTTCGACTGACGGCCGCCCTATCCCCGTCTTCGAGGTAGACCATTCGCTGGGTGACTTGAATCAAGGCGGAGGCGTCCGACGCCGCGAAATTCTCGCCATCACCCAATCCCAGGAGCAGGGGCGCACCATGGCGCGCGACCACCATCACGTCAGGATCGTCTTCATTGATAACGGCAATGGCATACGCACCCTGGAGCTCTTCCGTGGCCAGGCAGACCGCCTCATAAAAGGGCGCGCCATGCACGAGCTTGTCACGCACCAGATGGGCAATGACCTCGGTATCCGTATCGGAGGTGAAAACATATCCTTGGGCCTGAAGCGCCTCACGGATTTCGTCGTGATTCTCGACAATGCCGTTATGCACCACCGAAACTCCCCCGGAAACCTGAGGATGGGCGTTTCTTTCGGATGGAACGCCATGCGTTGCCCAACGGGTATGTGCTATCCCGATGGGGGCATCCAGGTTGACGGCAAGCTTCTCCAGCTCTGCGACGCGACCGGTGGAGCGCACCCTCTTTAAACTTCCGTCCAGGATCGCAATTCCGGCGGAATCATATCCGCGGTATTCGAGCCGCTTGAGTCCCTCGATGAGGATCGGAACGATGTTCCGCCGCGCAACAGCTCCGACTATGCCGCACATGCCGTCACCTTTTCTTTTCCGGTCGCGACCAGTTTGCGATGGTCGTTTGCCGCGACCGGGAAAGAGTGAGTTGCCCGGCCGGGGCATCCTTGGTGAGCGTTGTTCCGGCGCCCAAAGTGGCGCCCTTTCCAACCCGTACCGGCGCAACCAGCTGCGTATCGGAACCGATAAAAACGTCGTCTTCAATGATGGTTCGGTGCTTGTTTACGCCGTCATAATTGCAGGTAATGGTTCCGGCTCCGACGTTGACGTTGCTACCGACATCGCTGTCCCCGATGTACGCGAGATGATTGGCCTTGCTTCCCGCGCCCACCGTGCTGGCCTTCACCTCAACGAAATTTCCGATATGGACATTCTGCGACAACTTCGTCCCGGGACGAAGGCGCGCGTAGGGACCAATCCTGCAATTCGAGCCGATTTGCGCGTCATCCAGATGGCAGTACGCTTCAATCCGCGTGTCAGAGGCGACGTTGACATTCCGCAAAATGCAGTTCGGTCCGACGCTGACACGATCCGCGAGAACAACATCGCCCTCAAACACACAGTTAACATCGATTTCACAATCCCTGCCGAAATCGAGCCGGCCTCGTATGTCGATTCTCGCAGGGTCGACAAGCGTTATGCCCTTTTCGAGGAGAATTTGTGCCTCCCGACTCCTGCGCAACCTCTCGAGTTCCGCGAGTTGCGTCTTGGTGTTGACTCCTGAAGCCTCCCAGGTATTCGCGGCCTTGGCGCTACCAATACGGGTTCCGCCTTGTGACGCCATCGCGACGATGTCCGTCAAATAGTATTCACCCTGCGCGTTTTTGTTCGACAGCTTCGACAACCAGGTGCCAAGGAGCGTCGTTGGCGCAATCATGACCCCGGTATTGATTTCCTTGATTCCTTTTTCGGTTTCATCGGCATCTTTTTCTTCGACAATGCCGGTAATGCGGTTGCCATCTCGGACGATTCTTCCGTAGCCTGCGGGACGTTCCAATTCGACCGTGAGAATTCCCAGGCCGCTCCCAGCACAGGCTGCAAGCGCGCGCAGTGTGTCGACGCTGATCATTGGGACATCGCCATAAAGGACGAGCGTCGGTACAGTCGTGTCAAGATGCGGCATTGCCTGCAGTACGGCGTGTCCCGTCCCCAGTTGAGGATCCTGCCTGACCCAGATCACTGTACTCGATTCGGCTTTCATGGCATTGGGAACGGCCTCTCCGCCGTACCCGTAGACCACGCAAATAGTCGCAGGGTTAAGCGCCCTGGCGGTATCCATCACATGGGCCAGAAGGGGGCGGCCACCCAGACGGTGCAACACCTTTGGAATGTCGGACTGCATCCGACTGCCGTGCCCGGCCGCGAGGATGACGACATTCATCGAAAATCCTTCAGATTGATGGGGAATTTGCTTTGATATGACAATTCTGATGCATGTTTCGTTACAGCGTCAGGCCGAGAATGGAATTTGCGTCGGCAGGAACCCGATTCAAAAGAAATCCCCTTCAACGCGGACTAACGTGGAAGTTCTGACTGGCCCATCAGAAACTCATCGACCGCGCGTGCACATTGACGGCCCTCCCGAATCGCCCATACAACCAGCGATTGGCCGCGGCGCATATCGCCGGCGGCGAATAATTTGGGCACGGAGGTTGAATATCCGCCGGTCTCGTCGGTGCTCGCCTGCACATTCCCGCGGTTATCAATCGCCACGCCAAAATCCTGCAGCATTTTTGCGGTGGGACTGACAAAACCCATGGCCAGCAACACCAGATCCGCTGGCATTTCGAACTCCGATCCGGCGATCTCCTCCATCTTTCCGTTTTTCCACTCAAGCCGGGCGGCGATGAGCTTCTTGACCTGGCCGCCTTCCCCCACGAGCCGCTTGGTACCTACCGCCCAATCCCGTTGGACGCCTTCCTCATGCGAGGTGGATGTGCGCAGACGCTGCGGCCAATAAGGCCAGACCGGATTGGTATTCGCATCCACCGGCATTGGCAGCAATTCAAACTGGCTCACTGATTTTGCACCATGCCTGTTGGAGGTCCCCACACAGTCCGATCCCGTGTCACCACCACCAATGATCACCACGTGCTTGCCGCTTGCCCAGAGTTCCGGGATGTTTTTGTCTCCAGCCACCCTGCGATTCTGCAGGGGTAGAAAATCCATTGCGAAATGGACGCCCTTGAGCTCTCGTCCCGGTACCGGCAGATCGCGGGGAATCTCGGCGCCACCGGCAAGGACAACGGCATCAAATTCTGCGAGTACCTTGCGCGGCTCAACACTGGTCGGGCTGGCATTGCCGGCCCCTTCAGGAGCCGCTCCCACGACGTGATTCACCAGAAACTCCACGCCCTCGGCGCGCATCTGTTCGACGCGGCGATCGATATGGGATTTTTCCATTTTGAAATCCGGAATCCCGTACCGCAGCAACCCTCCCACACGGTCATTCTTTTCAAAAACAACCACATCGTGACCCGCTCTTGACAGTTGCTGGGCACATGCCAGTCCGGCGGGACCTGATCCGACAACGGCAACGCGCTTGCCGGATTTTAGGGCAGCAGGACGCGGATGCACCCAACCCTGTTCCCATGCCTTGTCGATGATTGCGTGTTCGATGGATTTGATGCCGACCGGATCGGCGTTTATGCGCAGGGTGCAGGCTTCCTCGCAGGGCGCCGGACAGACCCGTCCGGTGAACTCCGGAAAATTGTTGGTGGAGTGCAGGGATTCGATCGCTCGCATCCAGTCTTCCCGATACACGAGGTCGTTGAAATCAGGTATCACATTGTTGACCGGACAGCCGCTCATGCAAAACGGGATTCCACAGTCCATGCACCGCGCTCCCTGCACTTTGGCATCGCTATCGGTCAGATGGGCGACAAATTCGCGATAGTGCTTTTTGCGCGCTTCAGGTTCGTCTGCAACCTCCTGCAGTCGCTGATATTCGAGGAAACCGGTGATTTTGCCCATGATTGAATCGATTTATCCGTTGATGCTTTGACGCGATGGCCGATCGCGCGGCTGAATTTGGGGGCCTGTCAGGCCGCGTCGCGTCGGGTTGATGCGGCGTTTTCGGCAAGTGCCCTGCGATACTCCTTGGGAAATACCTTGATGAAACGTCCCCGGAAATTGACCCACTGTTCCAGAATTTCCCTGGCGCGCCGACTTCCGGTGTACCCGGCATGATTTTCCAGTAGCCGGCGCAAAACGACTTCGTCGGCCTCCTGCAGATGCCACACTGACGTCGGTACCTTAGCTCTCTGCTCCGACTCGGCCAGGACGGCCTCCAGGTCAACCATGGATGTATTGCAACGGCTGGGGAACAATCCGGATTCGTCCAGCACGTATGCAATTCCGCCTGACATACCGGCAGCAAAATTACGTCCTGTTTCGCCCAATACAACCACGGTTCCGCCGGTCATGTATTCGCAACAATGATCGCCCACGCCCTCAACCACGGTTTGTGCACCGGAATTCCTCACGGCAAAGCGTTCGCCACCAACGCCCCTGAAATAGGCCTCACCGCCAATCGCGCCGTAAAGAACCACGTTCCCCGTAATGATGTTATCGCCGGGTTCACCGCGGAATTTGGACGACGGCTGCACGCTGATGCGGCCCCCGGATAATCCCTTGCCGCAATAATCGTTCGTGTCACCAATCAGATCGAGCGTGACCCCTTTTGCAAGAAAGGCGCCAAAACTTTGACCTGCGGAGCCGGCGAGTGTGACGTGGATCGTGTCGTCAGGAAGCCCTTCGTGGCCATATCGTTTGGCAATCGCCCCTGAAAGCATGGTTCCCACGGTACGGTTGATATTCCTGATCGGCGTATCGATCGTCACCTTCTCGCCGCGCTCCAGGGCCGGCGCAGCCAATTCGATCAGCCGGTGATCAAGCGCCCGGTCAAGTCCATGGTCCTGCTTTTCGGTGTGGCGGCGGGACACCTCCGGGGGCATCACCGGCTCGTGAAAAATATTCGAAAAATCAAGGCCTTTGGCTTTCCAATGGCTGATGCCTTTTTTCATGTCCAGCAGGTGTGCTGCGCCGATCAGTTCATCGATTTTTCGAACACCCAATGCCGCCATCAATTCACGCACTTCTTCCGCGACAAAAAAGAAGAAGTTGATAACGTGCTCGGGCTTTCCTGTGAATTTGCGCCTCAATACCGGATCCTGCGTGGCAACACCCACGGGACAGGTGTTCAAATGGCATTTGCGCATCATGATGCACCCCTGCACCACCAGCGGCGCCGTGGCAAAGCCGAATTCATCGGCTCCGAGCATGGCGCCAATGACGACGTCACGCCCCGTCTTGATCTGTCCGTCAACCTGCACGGCAATGCGGCCGCGCAATTTATTGAGCACCAGCGTCTGCTGTGTTTCCGCCAGTCCAAGTTCCCATGGGGTCCCGGCATGCTTCAACGATGACAAGGGACTGGCGCCGGTACCGCCATCGTGTCCGGAAATGGTGACGTGATCGGCTTTGGCTTTTGAGACTCCGGCGGCGACCGTGCCAACCCCTATTTCCGATACCAGCTTCACGCTGATTGATGCCTCGGAATTGGCATTTTTGAGGTCATGTATCAGTTGCGCAAGATCCTCGATCGAATAGATGTCGTGATGAGGCGGCGGTGAAATCAATTCCACCCCCGGTGTTGAATACCTCAATCTCGCAATGTACTCGGTTACCTTTTTCCCCGGCAGTTGGCCGCCTTCCCCGGGTTTCGCTCCCTGGGCCATTTTGATCTGGATCTGCTCGGCTGACGACAGGTACTCCGCAGTCACGCCAAAGCGCCCCGAGGCCACCTGCTTTATCTTCGATTTGAGCAGGTCGCCTTCCTTGAGTTCAAGGTCACGTTCAATCTGCTTTTTTCCCAGACGTGATGCAAGCGTCTCGCCAAGCTTGATAGGGGCATATCGATTGCGGTCCTCACCGCCTTCCCCGGTGTTCGATTTGCCTCCGATTCGATTCATCGCTACGGCGAGAGTTGTGTGGGCCTCCGTGGAGATCGAACCCAGGGACATCGCGCCCGTGGCAAACCGTTTTACGATTTCCTTCGCCGGCTCCACTTCATCAAGTGGCACCGGTGTGCATTGGTCAAAGCGGAACTCGAACAATCCCCGGAAGGTCATGTGACGGCGTGACTGGTCATTGATCAGCGCCGCGTATTCCTTGTAGGTTTCGTACGAATTGTTTCGCGTCGAATGCTGCAATTTGGCAATCGTATCGGGCGTCCACATATGATCCTCGCCACGAACGCGCCACGCATATTCGCCACCTGGATCCAGTGAATCTGCAAGCAGCGGGTCATCTCCGAACGCGCTTTCATGGATCCGGATCGTTTCCTCGGCAAGGCTGAAGACATCGATACCATTGACACTCGAAGTCGTGCCGGCAAAATACTTGTCGACCAGGGTCGTCGACAGTCCTACGGCTTCGAAAATCTGCGCACCGGTATAGGACATATAGGTTGATATGCCCATCTTGGACATGACTTTCCTCAACCCCTTGCCGATCGCCTTGACGTAATTCTTGATCGCTTTCTTGGCGATCTCCTTGTCCGAGGCAAGCTTTGGTGCGGATAGTGCGAGCAGACTCTCGAGGGCCAGATAGGGATGCACCGCTTCGGCTCCATAACCTCCCAGGAGGCAAAAGTGGTGCACTTCACGCGCACTGCCTGTTTCCACCACAAGGCCGGTACTTGTACGCAGGCCCTTGTCAGTTAGATGGTGATGAATCGTTGAGAGTGCCAACAGCGCGGGGATGGCCACGTTGTCACGATCAATCCGCCGGTCCGAAATGATGATGATCGAGTAACCCGCGCGCACCGCGTCTTCGGCCTGCGCCGCAAGCGAAGCGAGGCGCGCCTCTATCGCCTCTTTGCCCCAGGCAACGGGATAGCAGATATCCAGTTCATACGATTTGAATTTCCCATCCGTGTACCTGTCGATATGGCGGATCTTTTCCATTTCGAAGAAATCGAGCACGGGTTGGCTGACTTCCAGTCGCAATGGAGGATTTCTCTCCTCGATGCCCAGCAGGTTGGGCTTGGGTCCTATGAAGGATACAAGCGAAGTCACCAGCTCTTCACGTATCGGGTCAATCGGAGGATTGGTCACCTGCGCGAACAGTTGCTTGAAATAGTGATACAGGGTCTTGTTTTTGGAAGAAAGCACCGCCAGGGGTGAATCGTTGCCCATCGATCCGGTAGGCTCCTCCCCGTGTTCGGCCATTGGCGCGATCAGGAATTTGAGGTCCTCTTGCGTATAGGCGAATGCCTGCTGCCGGTCCAGCAACGGAACCGGTGAACGTTCCGGTTGCTGTTTGTCGGATTCGACGTTGTCCAGCTTTATCCGGATTCTGTCCATCCACTCTGTATAAGGCCTAGCATGCGCAAGGGTTTCTTTGAGTTCCTTGTCATCTATGATCCGGCCTTTTTCCAGGTCGACCAGAAACATCTTGCCTGGCTGCAAACGCCATTTTTTGACAATTCTTTCCTCCGGAATGGGAAGGCAACCGCATTCCGACCCCATGATGACCAATTCATCGTCTGTGACGATATATCGGGAGGGTCTCAGGCCATTGCGATCCAGCGTTGCGCCGATCTGCCGTCCGTCCGTGAACGCTATGGATGCCGGACCATCCCACGGTTCCATCATGGCCGCATGGTATTCATAGAACGCGCGCCGGTTCGGATCCATGTGCGCATGCCCTTCCCATGCTTCGGGAATCATCATCATCATGGCATGTGGCATTGAATAGCCGCTCATGACAAGGAGTTCAAGCGCATTGTCGAACGATGCCGAATCGGATTGACCGTCGTAAATCAGCGGCCACACCTTTTCCAGATCCGCCCCCAGGATCGGGCTTGATATAGCCCCCTTCCTAGCTCGTATCCAGTTGACATTGCCACGCAGCGTATTTATTTCGCCGTTGTGGGCAATTAACCTGAACGGATGAGCAAGGTCCCAGGTCGGAAATGTATTCGTTGAAAATCGCTGATGGACCAGTGCCAGGGCTGAAATAACCCTGCTGTCCCGCAAATCGAGATAGTAAGTGCCAACCTGATCCGCGAGAAGCATGCCTTTGTAGACGATCGTTCGGGCGGACATCGAGGGAACATAAAATTCCCTGCCATGCGCGAGGGCAAGCGCCTGAATGGCGTGCCCCGAGCTTTTGCGAATAATGTAGAGCTTCCGTTCCAGTGCATCGGTGACCGTGACATCGGCGCCGCGTCCGATGAATACCTGGCGAATCACAGGCTCAATTCGTTTGACTGACTCCCCCAAACCCGAGTTGTCGCAGGGAACGTCGCGCCACCCGAGCAGCACCTGGCCCTCGTCCTTGATGGCACGTTCAATTTCATATTCGCACGCGAGGCGTGAAGCCGGTTCTTTTGGGAGAAACACCATTCCGACGCCATACTGTCCCGGCGCGGGAAGGCTTACACCCTGTTTGCCCATTTCTTCCCGCAGAAGGGCATCTGGAATCTGAATCAATATTCCGGCACCATCCCCGGCCAAAGGGTCTGCCCCCACCGCGCCACGATGCGTCAGATTTCGAAGGATCGTGAGACCCTGCTCTATTATGGAATGGGATTTTGATCCGCGAATATGGGCAACAAAACCGACGCCACAGGCGTCATGCTCGTTTTTGGGATCATAAAGACCCTGCTTTTCCGGAGTAACGGGTCTATCCACGCTGTTGCCTCGCGATAGGCGTCGGGCGAATTAATGCCCAGCCTGATTCATTAGTAGGACGTGTGAATTTACCAGTGATATTGCATTGCATCAAGACTTTAGCGGTTTCGGATCAATTTCCGCTACATTTACCACCGACAAGGAGTCACGCTAGGCAGGCTAAGGTTCGATCCAGTGCTTCCGGGGGTATATCGGCACGAATTACAGCGCTTCCGAGGCGCTCAAGCAGTATAAATCGCAGGTTTCCGTCCCTGGATTTCTTGTCCAAACTCATCAATTGGCGCATTTTGGTCGGCGAAATGCCTTCTACTTCAATGGGCAAACCCGCACGCAGAAGCAGTTTTTTGATGCGCTGCGCTGCAGGTGCCCCAAGCATGCCCAATTGGGCAGAAAGGTCTGACGCCAAGGACATCCCCGCTGCGACGGCCTCCCCATGAAGCCAAACGCCATACCCCATTCCGTTTTCTATCGCATGTCCAAATGTATGACCGAAATTCAGCAAAGCCCTTTCGCCCAATTCCCTTTCGTCACGAACCACCACGGCACCTTTGATTTCGCAGGATCGCAGGACTGCGTGTGCAAGCGCTTCCATGTCCCGCGCGAGGATTCGGGTGATATTTTCTTCCAACCATTCAAAAAAAATCGCGTCGCTGATCAATCCATGCTTGATGATTTCGGCCAGTCCGGCCTTGAGTTCCCGGTCCGGTAATGTCAACAAGGTCCGCATGTCCGATATAACCAGCTGCGGCTGATAAAAAGCGCCGATCATGTTCTTTCCCGCCGGGTGGTTGATTGCGGTTTTTCCGCCGATCGAAGAATCAACTTGGGCCAAAAGCGTTGTCGGCATCTGGATGAACGGAGCACCTCTCTGATACGTTGCCGCCGCGAAACCCGAGATATCGCCAACTACTCCACCGCCCAAGGCAATGATTGTGGTCCCTCTTTCACAACGGGCTGCGAGCAATTGGTCGTATACGGTGTTTAATGTCTCCCAGTTCTTGAACTGTTCACCATCGGGGAGTATGACCGGCACAACTTTGACCCCGGCATTTTCCAGAGCACCTCGCACAGTATCCAGATAATACGGGGCAACAACTTCATTGGTGACCAAGGCAACCCGTTTTTGCACCAAATGGGGAATTACCAACTCCGCGTTCGACAGCAGATTGGTGCCGATGTGAATCGGATACGCTCTGTCGCCCAAGGCTACTGTGTAGGTTTGCATTCGGAATCCAGCCGTAATAATAGTTGTCCGAGCATCGCGCTTACGCTTTGCCGACCCGTGTCAATAACGATGTCCGCCGCCTCGCGGTACAGTGGATCGCGAATGGCGTACAGTTGCTCCAATCTCTTCAAGGGATCTATTCCCTGGAGCAAGGGACGGGTTTTGTCGTGTCCCAGCCGTTTTGCCAGGTCGCTTGGCCTCGCATGAAGATATATGACGCATCCATGCAAGCGGAGCAAGTCCCTGTTACCTGCATTCAGGATGACCCCGCCGCCCGTAGCCAGAACGACATTTTCTGACACCGCGAGGCGCGACAAAGCGTCCGATTCCCGCTTCCGAAATCCGACTTCCCCTTCAATTTCAAATATTACAGAAACGCGGACTCCGGTGCGCTCTTCAATATCGAGGTCCGTATCGATAAAGGCCTTTCCGAGACGCTTTGCCAGACTTCGGCCAACGGTGGTCTTGCCGGCACCCATCAGGCCGACGAGAAAGATATTGGAAGAGTTTTTCACCGGACTCGATCGACAATCCAGTTCCCTGCGCGGAACGCTGGATTGGCCCGGGGTATCAGTCGACCCGGTTCAATCGAACGCAGAAGGGAACCAGGCGCCTTGCCTTACCTTTGTCCCAGACGATCGGCGGCGATTCGGGGCGTGATGAAAACCAGAAGTTCGGTTTTTGCATCGGATCGCTGGTTGTTCCGAAACAACTGACCAACGACGGGGATGTCCCCGAACAACGGGACTTTGATTGTCGTATTGCGCGTCTCCTGGGAATAGATACCCCCGATGACGACCGTGCCGCCGTTCTCCACCAGCACTTCTGTTTTTACGTGCTTGGTATCGATAGCAAAACCAGCTGTAGTCACCTGACCTACGGAGTCTTTGTTGACATCCAGGACCATGATGATGTTTCCATCAGGGGTGATCTGCGGCTTGACCTTGAGTGCGAGGTTGGCCTTGCGAAAGGAAACGGATGTTGCCCCGCTGGATGAGGCCTGCTGATAGGGTAGCTCCGTGCCCTGTTCAATCAGCGCCTCGACATTGTCCGCAGTCAGCACCCGTGGACTGGAAATGATCTTTCCCTTGCCATCCGACTCCAGCGCGAAGAGTTCCAAAGACAGGAAACGGGATTTATTCGAGTTGAAAAGGATCATTGAAAGCGCCGACGCGCCGAATCCACCAAGCCCAAGTGAAGGCAAATTCACATTTTGCATCGTCTCCGCATCTGGGCCGCCGGTGAAAGCAGGGGTCCCTTGTACAAATCCGGACACCTGGCCGTTTGTCGAGAGCGCGCCGCCGATATTGTATTGAATACTTTGATCTCCCAGAACACGCGTACCCTGGCCGTTCCCGATAATTCGTCCGGTACCAAGGCGGGCACCCAGATTCTTGCTGAAGTTGTCACTTGCTTCAACAATTCGGGCCTCAATAAGCACTTGCCGGACGGGTATGTCCATCTTGCTGATTAGGCGCCTGACATCTTCCAGCCTGGCCGCGACATCCTGCACGAAAATCTGGTTTGTACGTATATCAACTACGGAACTGCCCCGCTTTGACAATATCCGTTGCTTGTCATCGGAAAGAATCTTCGATATGACGTCCGCCTTGCCATAATTGAGTTGGAAATTTTCTGTTCTAACAGGCTCCAGCTCGGTGATTTGCTGCCTCGATTCAAGCGCCAGCTTCTCCTTGGTCGCAAGCTCGTCCCGTGGCGCTATCCAGACGACGTTACCGTTTTTCCGCTGATCCAGGCCCCGTGTCTGCAAAATGATATCCAACGCCTGATCCCAAGGGACATCCTTGAGGCGAAGCGTCAGGTTGCCTGCAACGGTATCGCTGGTGATGATGTTCAGATCCGTGAAATCCGCGATGACATTGAGAACGCTGCGCACTTCTATGTTCTGGAAATTGAGGGACAGCTTTTCTCCGATATACCCTGTACGGGACCCCTGCACCAGTTTGTTGGGGTCAACCTGCACCGCCTTCACCTCGACCACAAACTGCGTATCGGTCTGATAGGCGTTGTGTTCCCACACGCCGCGCGGTTCAATGACCATTCGAACGTTCTCACCCTGCTGGAATGTGTTGACCGTCTGCACCGGCGTTGCGAAATCCACAACATCCAGCCTCTTGCGAAGGTTACTCGGCAAATTCGACTTCAGGAATTCGATAACCAACGACTGGCCTTGTTGTCGAATGTCTATACCTGTTGATGAGTCCGAAAGATCAACAACGACGCGCCCGGCACCATCCTTGCCGCGCCGGAAAACAATATCCTTTATTCCGTGGTTTGTATCGTTGCGACCTTCGGCGAACCGGGCGGTGTTTGAAGCCGCAACAGTTCCCGGGATCTGCGACAGGGCAATGATCAGATTCCTGCCGTCGATCCTCGTCTCATGATGCACCATGCTTCTGAGGTTCAGGACAACCCGTGTACGGTCTCCCACCTGCACAACATTCATCGACCGCAGCTCGCCCTGCCCGACTTCCTGGCCGTTTTTTCCGAGGGCATTGACCGTTGCGGGAAAATCAAAAGCTATGCGAGCAGGATTTGCGACGGTAAAGTTGGCTGGAGTTCCCGGAAGTGGTGTCTTGGTGGTGATCTGCACCAATATCTGCCCCCCCTGCTGGGTTACGTTAAAACCTTCAATTGCGTTCTGCGCGAATCCCGCAGTTGCCGTCGTTAAAAGCATCGCCACGGCGAAGCAACGCAGTATTTGACCAATCAAAGATTTCATTTACCAACCTCCTGCAATTGAACCGCGCCAATCCTTTCGGTCCAGTCGCCACTGGCGTCCTGAACCAACTCGCGCAATTTGACTTCGGTTTCGGATACTTCGGTGACCAAGCCAAAGTTCTGGCCCAGGTAGTTTCCGGCCTTGATGCGGTAAAGACTGACATCCGCCCTGATCAGCGCATACGTCACCTTACCTTGCTGCAGCGTACCAACCATCTTCAGTGACTCGAGCGCAAATGCCTCCAAAGGCTCCTTGGGGCGACTCTCATCCGGCTTGAGTTTGCTCGATCCGGTACCCGCTCCTCGAGCCACTGTTTCGAATTTGGCGGTTCCGAAAGGATCGGGAAGGTCGGAGACTTCATAGGGAACCGGTTCATAGGGTTTGACTACAGGCAACGGCTCCACCTTTCCCTTCAGATCCTTGGTCAAGGCATTCAATTCTTCCTTCAGGTCACCATATTGCTCGCCGCCGCACCCGGCTAGCAATAATGCGCATCCCAATACGACCCATCGCGCTTTCATTTCTTGCCCGCTTTCGCCGCTTTCGCCGCCGACGCCCGCCTTTGGGCGGCAACCTCTTCTTCATCCAGATAGCGGAAGGTCTTGGCCGTCGCGTCCATGGTGATGATGTCTTTTGCTGCAGTAAGAGAAATATCGTTCAAGGTGACAATACGCGGCAGCTGGCTGATGTCAGCGGCAAATTGCCCCATGTCATGGTACGAGCCGACAATTTTCAACTGGATCGGCAGCTCTGCGTAGAAGTCCCTGGCAGTTTCCTGGGCCGCCGGTTTGAACAGGTCAAACTGCAGGCCCCGCCCCAGACCCGCCTGATTGATATCGACAAGCAAGGCGTCCATCTGCGAGCGATTGGGCAACTGCTTGAGCAACGCGCCAAATGAACTTTCAATTTCGCGCACCTGCTGGCGATACAGCTCCAGGTTGATGGACTGCTGCTTCTTATTCTTGTAATCCTCTTTTAATTTAACCTCTTGGTTTGCGCCGGCATCCAGCTCATCCAGCTGGCCCTGCAAATCAAACGCGAAACCCGCGCCCAGAATGGCAATGAACAGGACCAGAAGCGCCAATGCCTTTGGCAATGGCGGCCACGTCCCGGGATCCTTCGGGTTGAGATTTTGAAATTGCGCAAGCAATTGCTTCATCGATTACCCCTTCTTGCTCGCGTCGGACTTCGCCGGAGCGCC
>CAIUKQ010000337.1 GCA_903899705.1 uncultured beta proteobacterium | reverse complement strand
GTCGGCGGCGCGGCACAGACCAAGATCATGAAACGTCGTGACGTTGGCGCCGGTGTGCGTCTGGCTCTCGCGCAGTACCGTGAACTGGCCGCTTTTGCGCAATTCGCATCCGATCTGGACGAAGCCACCCGCAAACAGCTCGAACGCGGACGCATGGTTACAGAACTGATGAAACAGTCGCAATACCAGCCGATGCAGGTCATCGAAATGGTCCTGACCCTGTTTGCAGTAAACAACGGCTACTTTGACGACATTGACGTGAAGAAGGCGCTCGGGGCGGAGCGTTCGCTCAAGGATTACGTGAAATCCAAGTATGCCGACCTCATGACCCGCCTGGAAGACAAGAAGGACATGGATGCTGACGACGAGAAGGCGTTCAAGGCGGCAATCGACGACTGGAAGAAAAACGGTTCGTTCTGATCGGTGCGCTGCAATTTAGCGTTGCCGAATTAACGTCGAAGTTCACGCGAGGCACAGATGCCCGGTAGCAAGGAAATACGTACCAAGATCAAGAGCGTGCAAAACACGCGAAAGATCACCAAGGCCATGGAGATGGTCTCGGCCTCCAAGATGCGGAAGGCCCAGGAGCGCATGCGCGCTGCACGCCCCTATGGCGAAAAAATGCGCAACCTGGCTGCCCACATCTCACATGCCAATCCCGAATATCACCACCCTTACCTGATCGAACGCGATACGGTCAAGAGCGTGGGCATCATCATCATCACCACGGACAAGGGCCTGTGCGGCGGCCTCAACACCAACATCCAGCGCCTGGCGATGAACCAGATGAAGGAATGGGAGTCCCAGGGCGAAAAGATGGAAGTCTGCTGTATCGGCAACAAAGGCTTCGGATTCATGCAGCGCCTTGGCGCGAAAGTGGTCTCGCATGTCACGCAACTGGGCGACCGGCCGCAGATGGAAAAGCTCATCGGCGCGATCAAGGTGATGCTCGACGGTTATGTACAGGATCAATTCGATCGCGTCCTGATCTTTTACACCCGCTTCATCAACACGATGAAGCAGGAACCGGTGATGGAGCAGCTGCTTCCCCTGTCGGGAGAGAAGCTCGGCTCGCCCGAGGGCACATGGGACTACATCTACGAACCGGAAGCCAAGGTTGTTCTTGATCAGGCGCTCACCCGTTATATCGAGGCGATCATCTACCAGGCCCTGACGGAAAACATGGCCTCGGAGCAGTCGGCGCGAATGGTGGCGATGAAGGCCGCCAGCGACAATGCGGGCAGCGTGATAGACGAGCTGACGCTGGTCTACAACAAGGCTCGCCAGGCGGCGATTACCAAGGAATTGTCGGAAATTGTGGGGGGCGCCGCCGCGGTTTGACGTGACGCCTTAATTGAAAAAACATTGAACAGCACGTTCCCGGCCTCGCCCGGAACGGATTGAAACGAATACAAAAACGCTTAGGAAAACGCTATGGCACACGCACAAGGCAACATCGTCCAGTGCATCGGCGCGGTGATCGACATTGAATTCCCGCGCGACGCGATGCCCAGGGTCTATGACGCGCTCACCCTCAATGAGGATCCCACCAATACCCTCGCGGAAAAAGGTCTGACCTTTGAAGTCGAGCAGCAGCTGGGCGATGGCGTGGTTCGCACCATTGCGCTGGGTTCTTCGGACGGACTTCGCCGCGGCATGAAGGTCACCAACACCGACCGGCCGATCTCGGTGCCGGTGGGCAACGCCACACTGGGCCGGATCATGGACGTGCTGGGCCGCCCGATCGACGAAGCGGGGCCGATACCGACCGAGGTGCGCCGCTCCATTCACCAGGCGGCGCCAAAGTTCGACGAACTTTCGCCATCGGTTGAATTGCTGGAAACCGGCATCAAGGTGATTGACCTGATCTGCCCGTTCGCCAAGGGCGGAAAAATCGGTCTCTTCGGTGGCGCCGGTGTCGGCAAGACCGTGAACATGCTGGAACTGATCAACAACATCGCCACCAAGCATTCGGGTTTGTCTGTGTTTGCCGGCGTGGGTGAGCGCACCCGAGAGGGCAATGACTTCTATCACGAAATGTCGGAAGCCGGCGTTATCAAGCTGGACAACATATCCGAATCCAAGGTCGCAATGGTGTTCGGGCAGATGAACGAGCCACCGGGCAATCGGCTTCGAGTGGCGCTCTCCGGTCTGACAATGGCCGAAGCCTTTCGTGACGAGGGCCGTGACATCCTGTTCTTCGTCGACAACATCTACCGCTTCACGCTCGCGGGCACCGAGGTATCGGCGCTGCTGGGCCGGATGCCTTCCGCCGTGGGTTACCAGCCGACCCTGGCCGAGGAAATGGGCCGTCTGCAGGAGCGCATCACCTCCACCAAGAAGGGGTCCATCACCTCGATCCAGGCGGTGTACGTCCCGGCGGATGACTTGACCGACCCGTCACCTGCCACCACCTTCGGCCACTTGGATGCAACCGTGGTGCTCTCGCGCGATATCGCATCGCTAGGAATTTACCCTGCGGTCGATCCGCTGGATTCCACCTCCCGCCAGGTTGACCCGAACGTGATCGGCGAGGAACACTACAACACCGCGCGCTCAGTGCAGGCGACGCTGCAGCGCTACAAGGAATTGCGCGACATCATCGCGATTCTGGGCATGGACGAGCTTTCGCCTGAAGACAAGCTGGCGGTCGCCCGTGCGCGGAAGATCCAGCGTTTCCTCTCGCAGCCGTTCACGGTGGCGCAGAACTTCACCGGCACGCCGGGTAAGTATGTGACGCTGAAAGACACCATCAAGGGATTCAAGGCCATCGTCAATGGCGAATACGACCATCTTCCGGAGCAGGCCTTCTACATGGTCGGCACCATCGAAGAAGCAGTCGAGAACGCAAAGAAGTTCCAGTAATTCATGGCCAATACCATCCACGTTGATGTCGTTAGCGCCGAAGCGAGCATCTACTCGGGTGAAGCCGAGTTCGTGGCGCTGCCGGGCGAAGAGGGAGAACTGGGAATTTATCCCCGGCATACTCCATTCATCACGCGCATCAAACCGGGCGCGGTGAGGATCAAACCGGCCGGGGGCGGCGAGGAGGAGTTGATATTCGTCGCGGGTGGAATTCTAGAAGTCCAGCCCAGTGTCATTACTGTTCTCGCCGATACCGCCATCCGGGGCCATGATCTTGATGAAGCCAAGGCGACCGAGGCCTTGAAGCTGGCAGAAGAAGCACGCTCCAACGCACTCGATAAACTCGAAATTGCGAAAATGCAGTCCGAGTACGCCATGATGGCAGCTCAACTCGCGGCAATTCGCAAGCTGCGCCCGAAAAAATGAGATTTGCCTCGCGATAGCGGTTGTCGGAAAATCAAAAGGGGCTTTAAGCCCCTTTGTTCATTCAGGATGCACATTCTATTGGGGGATTCATGTTCATGCGGTCTCGACAGGTATTCGCACTGGTGGTGGCCGTTGTCAGTTCAGCAGCCTTCGCGCAATCATTTCCCAGTCGCCCGGTGCGCATCATCATGCCGTACTCCACCGGTATCGCGCCCGATATAACGGCGCGCATTGTTGCGGAAAAACTGGCGCGCCAATGGAATCAGGCCGTCACGGTAGAGCCACGACCGGGAGCGAACGGCATGATCGCAATCAATGCGGCGCGTAAATCACCGGCTGACGGCCACGAAATCCTGGTGCTGGGCAATGCACACCTGACCGTCAATCCAGTGCTCTTCAAGGACTGGACCGTCGATGCTCTCGCTGAATTCATTCCGGTCAACCTCGTTTACCGAGCCGGCTACATAATCGCAGTGGGCACTAACGCTCCGTACAAATCAATGCGTGAATTGATCGACACAGCAAAGAACGGCGCGGACAAAGTGAGTTACAGCTCCGCCTATGTCGGCAGTCCACAGCATTTCGGCGGCGCAGAACTGGGCTCGATCGTCGGGGCGCAGATGCTGGCGGTTCATTTCAAGGAAACGGGTCAGATGATGAGCGCAGTGGCCAATGGTGACACCGACTTTGTCATCGCAACCCTGGGTTCTACTGCTGCGCTGGTGAAAGCCGGGAAGATGCGGGTTCTCGCGACGATTTCACCAAAACGCCTTGCCAGCAATCCCGAAGTACCCACGGTCGCCGAATCCGGCGGACCTGCGAATTTCCACGTGGACACCTGGATGTCGATGGCAGTACCGAAAGCGACACCGGCCGCAATAATCGCCCAATTGGGTGCGGACATCGGCAGGGTACTTGCCGACCCCGAAGTGGTGGCCAAGTTCCGCACCTTCGGCGTGGAACCGGAAACCGCATCGCCGGCGAAAATTGCGGAGATGACCCGGACCGAACTCAAGCAGAATGCAGAACTGGTCCAGAAGATCGGAATCAGACCAGAGTAACGGCTAACTTACGCGATGAGCTAGGTCACGCGGTAGTCTCGAAATTCAACTAAGGAAAGAACATGGCCAGAGGCTTCCAAGCACTAGCACTGACGATTCTGTTGATTGCCGCATCCGCCCAGGCGCAGCAACTGCGCACTCTGCAGGTCAATGTATTCCGGGAAGATCCTGCGATGGCCATCGGCAGACTCAAGGGCTTCTTCGCCGCCGAAGGTCTTGAGGTCAAGGTCATCCGCACTGCGAACTCGACCGATCAGATGCGCGGACTTTCCAACGGGACCTTCCAGATCGTCTCTACGGCATTCGATAACGTTTTAGGCTGGTCAGGGCGCGAAGGCGCTGAGCTCATCGCAGTTGCCCAGATCATCGACAGCGCCATCTACCCGGTGTTCGTCCGGCCCGAAATCAAAACCTGGAACGATCTGCGCGGCAAGAAGCTGGCCGTGGATGCTGTGGATACGGCTTTTGCCCTGGTGCTGCGCCGGGTGCTTCTGGACAAGGGGCTGGATTTCACCAAGGGCGATTACGAGCTGATCGCCGTCGGCAACACGCCGTTGCGTCTGGAGTCCATGAAAAAAGGCGATACCGTCGCGGGCGTCCTGACGCCACCAATCGATGGACAGGCCGTATCGGCTGGCATGGTGCGACTGGGTGATTCCAAAGACGTATTGCCCGGATTCCCCAACACGCTATTTGCCGCCAGCCGGACCTGGGCGCAAAAGGAACGTCCGAAACTGGTCGGTTACCTCAAAGCGTGGCTCGCCTCGCTGCGTTGGATGCACGCGAATCCCGACGAAGCATTGAAACTGGTCGAAGCGGAATTCAAGGTGAACGCCAACGTTGCCAAAAGCATGATTCAGGAAATGACCCAAACGGGAGCCATCAATCCGGCCGGATTGGAACAGGCCCTGCAGCTTCGCAACCAGTTCGGGCTCACCCCCCCGATGGGACCGGCGATTGGCCGATACTTCGACGCCCAGTATTTTGACGCGGCGACAGCACGCTGAATCCCCCGCAAACCGGGGGGCGGAAATTCCGGGAAGCAGACAATGCAGGACCGCGCATCCGCCAAAACGCTCTCTTGAGGAACAAATATCCCGGCTACAACGTGCCCCTCAGCCGGGAAACAATCCGTGCCGGGTCAGGAATTCAATGGTGTGGCGGTCGTACTCCCAGGGCATCTCGAAATTGTTGGCGTGTCCTGCACCCACCATGTTGCGCACCTCGCAGCCCTTGATAAGCTTTTGCAATTCCGGGACGCTCGGATGGCTGCGATCCTCGGTGCCGGTAATGATCAATGTCGGTGCTTTGATCTGAGCCATGTAGGCTGCTGACATGTCGAAGGAAGCCAGCGCTTCGTTCATCGCGATGATTCCTTGCAGGGTGGACAGGTTGTTGAGTTCGTCCACCATACGTGCGTAGTGCTGAACGAACGGATCCTTTTTCATTCGGTCTGAAAAGTGGTCGAGAACCTGGAAGTTGCGCAAAGCGATGCCTTCCTCGGTGTAACGCTTTTTCCAGCGATCCTGGATTTCCCGCATGTTGGTGCTGTGGCCCACACCCGACAGAATAATCGCCAGCGTGCGCCCGGGTCGCTGTACCGCCATGATCCGGGCAGTCAGACTGCCCATGGAATTGCCGTGCAGGATCACCGGATCGGTGGTGACGCGATCGATGGCCTCCCAATGCGCCTCGGCCTGATCGTCCATGGTTGCCCCCGGTTGCACCGAGGGCGAGCGGCCGTATCCGGCAGCGTCGATGGCGATGCAACGGTACCAGGCGGAAAAATGCGCGGTCTGGAACATCCAGAATCGCAAGTCATCAGGCGTCGAATGCATGAAGGCCATCGGATGGCCGGTTGCGCCGTGCTGTTCGAAATAAAGCGGTCCGGGAATGTTTCTTACCATGGGGCCTTACCTATACATAACTAATTGATTAATATAGTTAATAACCGAGTTCTTCGCCGATCAACACAACGCAAATGCGTCCACTGACCTTTTCATTTTCAATGATCAACACTTTCCCGCACTGGCGTTGCGGGCCGCGGCAACTGGCGTTGTCGCAATTGCCGGTGAGGGCGCAGGGCGTGTCGACGCCCAGGTGCCGGCATTCATCCCGTGCAGCCACGTTGCGCATGCGTTCGAATGCGGCGCCGAGATCTGGAACAATTTTGTTGATGCCCGCAACCAGTATCAGCTTGCCGGCGCCAAAGGCGTAGGCTGCGATGCGGTTCCCCGAGCCGTCGCTGTTCACGATTTCGCCGGCTGAAGTGATGGCATTGATCCCACCCACAAAATAATCGGCGATGGATGCATTCCGCCTCGCCGCCAGTCTTTTGACCGGGTCATTGATCAGGTAGATCTTCGGCCGTGGGTACTCATAGGGTCCGGTTCGCAATGCATCGAGCACACCAATCTGCTCCAGGGTCGCGGACCCGCCATTCATCACCGTCGCACCGGCCGGCAGGCGTGACAACACCAAGTTCCGTGCCGCGGTACCGGTATCGCAATAATCGAGTTCAATATTGCGGCGGGCCAGTTCTCGTTTGAGGGAGGCGATGGCGGGCGGACACTCAGTCAATTCCACCAATCAGTCTCCCGCCTGCACGGCGCGCCCGCCAAGAAAAAGAGCAGAGAACAATTTGTCCCATTTGCTGCCTTCATCCAGCGCCAGCGTGGGCGAAATGATTTCGTATTTGAATTTGTTGAGTGGGCTGTCCACCAGTTTGTTGGTGGGCACGCGATTGAGGGATTTGTAGACCTCCTGGCCCTCCTTCGAGAGCAGAAACTCGGCAAACAGAAGGGCTGCATGCGGATGCGGCGCGAACTTTGCCACGCCCACGGCCGACCCCTGGCCGAAGGCGGGTTGCAGAGGTTTCCAGTCGACGGGAGCACCGTCGCGTTTGAGTGTCTCGAAATTGTTGTTATAGGCGGACAGGAACAATGGGATCTCGCCGGAAGCGGTGAGGTTGGCGAGCAGGATGTGGCTGTTCCTCACCTGGGTTTTCATGGACATCAGGCGCTTGAAATACGCAATGCCTTTTTCCTCGCCCATGGATTTCACGACCGCTGCAAACCAAAGAACATCGGTGCCCTCGATGGTGATGCGGCCCTGCCAGCGGGGTTGAAGCAGATCGGCATAGGTTTCCGGAAGCTCTTCGCGCTTCACCAGATTGGTATTCCAGCCCATGACGACGAATGCAAAGCGATCGGCGACGTACTGGCGGTGGCCCGGCGGAAAGGCCTGGGGCACGATATCCCGCAGCACGGGGGATTCGAAATCCTCCAGGAGCTTCTCTCGGTATAGGGCCTCCATGCGGTGCCAGCTCGTCTCGAACACATCCGCGTCGTTTCGTTTGGCGCGGGCCTCTGTGACGCCCCGGTTGACAATACCCTCTGCGGAACCGCGCCAGTGATTGAGCTTCACGCCGTACTTTTTCTCAAAGGCTGTTCCCATAGCCTTGCCATCGGCGACCGTCATGGTGCTGTAGAGCGTGAGTTCGCGTTCCTTTTTCGCGCCCTCGATGAGGCGCTGTTCACGGTCGGCGCCCTGATAGATATAGATCGCGCGATTGGGCGCCGGAGATTGCGCCAGCACGCTGCCGGAAAACAGAAAGAAGGCAAGGAGGATGCTGTGCTTCATGAATGAAACCCTGTATCGGTGTAAATTAGCGGCGCCCTGAAATTCATGCTTCGCAATGGAGACAACCCATGCCTGAAACCACGAATCCCATCCGCATCAGCAAGATCGGACACGTCGGACTGTATTGCCGCGACCTGCCCGGGATGGTTGATTTCTACACGCGCATTCTCGGCTTCAAGCTCTCCGACGTCAACGAGAGGGGCATGCACTTCCTGCGCTTTGGCGAGGATCACCACAGCATGGTGCTGGCGGCCATGTCCGAGGATGAGAAGAAAAAGGGTGTTGGCGGGACTTTACTGCAGCAGATAGCCCTAGAGGTCGACAGCCTTGATACTCTCAAGCAGATCCGCAAATATCTCCTCTCCCACAGCGTCAACGTGCGAAGCGTCATCAAGCACGAAGGTCCGGGCTGCGATTACACCTTTGACTTCGACGATCCCGAGGGCAATCGCCTGCAATTCTTTTCCGACATGGACAAGATCGGCTGGGACGGCAAGTCCCGACCCAAGGATCAATGGAAGCGCTTTGACGTCGAAGACTGATCCAACGTCCCCACCCCGGTAGCAAGGGCAAACCTTGAGTCGGCGTCGCGCGCTGGTCATCGGCGGTTCGGTGGGAGGCCTGTTCGCGGCGCACCTGCTGCGCTCCACCGGCTGGGATGTCAGTGTTTTCGAACGGGCTTCTGAAGATCTTGCAGGCCGCGGCGCAGGCATAGGCACCCGCCCGGAGCTTTTTGCGGTTTTGCGGCGCATCGGTATCGCGCTCGATGAATCCATGGGAATCGTGCGTGTGCGTTCGAGAAAATATTTTGCTCCAGGCGGTGACTGCCTGCAGGAATTGCCACTACCTTCCATCAATAGCGCCTGGGACCGGATTTACCGGCCGCTGCGAGACGCAATGCCTCCTGAAAGCCTGCATGCCGGCCGGGCGCTTGTCCGCATTACACGCAACGACACCGTGGTGGAGGCCGTTTTTTCCGACGACTCGGTGGAGCAGGGTGACCTGCTGATTGGTGCCGACGGCCTGCATTCCACGGTTCGTCACGCGTGCCTGCCGGAGGCACAACCGGTTTATGCCGGCTACGTGGCGTGGCGCGGCGTACTCGATGAATCTGCCATGCCATCCTATGTGCATGCCGACCTGTTCGAACACATGAGCTTCACTGTGGCGGGACATGAACTGCTGCTTTGCATGCCCATGCCCGGGCGGGATGACGATACACGGGTCGGGCGACGCCGTTTCCACTTCATCTGGTTTCGGCCGGTGGCTTGGGACACCGAACTGAGGGATTTATGCACAGACGCCCACGGTGTCTGCCATGGAGTTTCCATCCCACCACCCTTGATTCGCGCCGAAGTCATTGCGAACCTGCGCGCCACTGCGCGGACGACCCTCCCGCCGCAGATGGCGGCCCTGGTCGAGATGGCGCCGCAGCCACTGCTGCAGCCAATCTATGATCTGGTTTCTCCGCGTGTCACCATCGGGCGCGTCGCATTGATCGGAGACGCCGCGTTCGTCGCGCGTCCGCATGTCGCGACCGGCATTACAAAGGCTGCGCTGGACGCCCAGAGCCTGGTGGATTCGCTGCTGGCCGCAGATGGCGATCTGGATAAAGGACTGGCGGCGCACAACCAGAAGCAGCAGCCCTTCGGCCGATCGCTGGTCGAGCGGGCCCAGATGCTGGGCTCCTATCTGGAAACGTCACCCAAATCCACGCAGGCCCGTGAGGCAGCTGATTTTCATCGGCAACCGAAAAACATTCTCCGTGAATATGGCGCGGCAGGATCGATTCACGATGCCAAACCTTCCTGATTCCGCAGCGTGGCGGCGGCCGGTGTCGTGCGTGAGAATCCGGTCCGTCTTCGAAGATATCAATGACCAATAGAAAGGGATTTAGCATGGGCCGACTTATCCGCGCGGTGCGCGCCGGCGCGATTGCGGCGAGTCTGCTGCTGTCACCGGCGGGGTTGGCTCAGTCCTGGCCGGCCAAACCCATCCGTGTTGTGCTGCCCTTTCCGCCGGGCGGTGGCGGCATCGACGTGATGGCCCGCCTGATCGGGCAGAAGGTCACCGAAACCTATGGTCAACCGGTGATCGTGGAGAACCGCAGCGGCGCGAGCGGAGCGATTGCGGGGGAGTTTGTCGCGCGCTCTGCGCCGGATGGCTACACGTTCTTTTTCACCACGCCGGGGATCATCGTCAACAGCATATTTATGGGCGGCAAGCTGCCCTATGATGCGTTGAAGGATTTCACACCGGTGACGGCAGTGGTGGAGCCTGTGACCTGCATGGTTGTCAGCGCGACGTTGCCGGTGAACAGCGTGCGTGAACTGGTCGAGCTGGCGAAGAAGAATCCGGACAAACTGTTTTACGCCAGCAACGGCATTGCCTCTTTTTTCCACCTGGTCGGCGAGCTATTTAACCAGACCGCTGGAATCAGCATGGTGCATGTCCCGTACAAAGGTGCGCCGCCGGTGGTGCAGGATCTGCTAACCGGGCGCATCCATATGGCGATGAATTCGATTTCCTCGATGTCACCGCAGTTGCGGGCTGGAAAACTCAAGGTGCTGAGTGTTCTGGAAGGATCGCGTTTCCGCGGCATGTCCGACGTGCCCACGCTGGGCGAAACCTATGCGGGCTTCGAGAAGCCCGCGAGCTGGTGGGCCTTTCTCGGCCCCGCGGGGTTGCCTGCGCCGATAGCAACACGATGGCAGGGCGAGGTGGCCAAGGTGGTTCATGCGCCGGATTTCCAGAAATCGCTGGAACAGGAGGGGCTGACACCCATCGCGAATACACCGGAGCAATTTGCGTCCATGTACCGCGCCGGATTCGATGTCTATGCCAGGGCCTATAAAACAGCCGGCATCAAACCCGAATAACTGCCGGAAGTTACGGGTCTGACAGCTTCAGGCCCAGCGTTTGAGCCATTCGATCATCCGCGAGGCGAATTTTCCGTAGGGCGGGTTGAACAGGGCCATGCTGTTCCAGCGCGACTGGCGGAACACCGGCTTCAACTTCGAGAAGGTCAGGAAACCCTCGTAGCCGTGATACTGACCCATGCCGCTCGGGCCGACACCGCCAAATGGAAGATCGTCCTGCGCGACGTGCAGGATGGTGTCATTGACCGTCACGCCGCCGGAGCGTGTTTGCCCAAGCACTTGTTTGATACGTGCTGAATCGTCATCAAACAGGTAGAGGGCGAGGGGTTTCGGCCGCGCGTTGACCCACGCAATAGCCGCGTCGATATTGGGATAGGGGACGATGGGAAGCAGCGGACCAAAGATCTCATCCTGCATGACGCGCATGCCGTCGGTCACACCGGTCAGCACGAACGGTGGATGGCGACGTGTACCGGCATCGGGGGATTCGCGACGCAGTGAAAGATTTTCCGCAGTCGCGCCCTGTGCTTGTGCTTCCCCAAGCAATTCCGCAATCCTGTCGAAATGCCTCGAATTGATGATGGAGGCGTAGTCCGGCGAAGAAAGAATGTCCGGATACATCTTCGCGATGCAGGTGCGGGCAGCCGCGATGAATTCCTGTTCGCAGCCTTGGGGCAGCAGCACGTAGTCCGGCGCAATGCAGGTCTGGCCCGCATTCAGGCATTTGCCGGCAAGAATGCGTGCGGCGGCACGTTCGATGGAAAAACCGGGTGCAATAATGGCGGGTGATTTGCCGCCCAGCTCAAGAGTGACCGGCGTGAGGTTTGCCGCCGCCGCGCGCATCACCTGGCGGCCAATAGAAGTCGATCCGGTGAACAGCAGGTGATCAAACGGCAGGGTTGAGAATTCCGCTGCAACTTCGGCGTCGCCGTTGATAACAGTTAGTTCGTCCGGCGCAAAATGCCTGGCCACGAGTTGTTCCATCAACGCGCTGAATGCGGGGGTCCATTCGGAAAGCTTGAGCATTACGCGGTTGCCGGCGACGATGGCTGCAACCAGCGGACCCGCCGCGAGATAAAGCGGATAGTTCCACGGCACGATGATGCCGGCCACGCCCAGCGGCTGTGGCATGACGAATGAACTTCCCGGCAAAAACCAAAGGCCGGTTGGCCGCCGCGTAGTCTTCATCCATCGGCGGCCGTGTTTGAGTGCGTGCCGGACCGCAGAAAGGCTCGGTACGATTTCGAACAGATCCGTTTCATGCCGCGAGCGATGGCCGAAATCCTGACTGATCGCCTCTGCGATGTCGCCGGAATTTCCCTGTATCAGCAGGGCGAGCCGTTGCAGCCGGTCAGCGCGAATTGGCCACGGAACCTCCGGTGTTTCGAGACACGCCGCCTGCATTCGGTCGCAGTGCTGCTTCAATGCGCTTTGTTGCATGTCAGCTCCATGATTGAACCAGCGCCTGCCGTCCCGGCGGCAGGACCCAATATTTATTAGTATAATCAAATACTTGCAAACAGATTGGATTGATGATGGCTCGCATCTCCTATATCGAGGAAAAGGATCATCCGGAACTGGCCGCCGAGATCGGCAAGATCAAGGGCGGACGCGGTACGGTCATCAATATCTACAAGCTCCTCCTTCATTCGCCCAGGGTGGCGATGAGCTGGCTCGAGCACAGCAACACCATTCGCTGGGGAACGACACTGTCACCGCGATTGCGGGAACTGGTGATCATCCGCTTTGCCAGTGTGATGAAGTACGCCTATGCCCTGCGACAGCACGTGCCGTCCATAGCGTTGGCCGATGGCGTCACGCTGGAGGAGTGCGAGGCACTCAACGACTGGCGCGCTTCGCAGCTGTTCAGTGAATCCGAGCGGGCCGCCCTTGCTTACGCCGACGCCATGGTTGCCGGTCCCGAAGTGGAGGATGAGGTTTTCAATGGCGTGCGCCGGCATTTCAGTGAACGCGAAGTGCTGGAACTCTCGGTGCTGGTTGGTACGTATCTCATGCACAACCGCGTATTTCGCGCGCTGAGGGTCGACACCGAAACCGGGAAGGGTTGAGCATGGCATCGTCGCCCGTGATTGTGGTCGAGGACGATCCTTTCACCCGGCTGATTCCCCTGGTGCTGGATCCGCGCCCGAATGAAGAGCGTTACGCCGCCTTCGTCAATTTCATGAGCCATGATGAGCCGGATTTCGATGGCTGGTTGCGGCGCGTGCGCAAAAGCGCATCGGGCATTTATCCGGCCGACGTGCGGCTCGTCGGCTCGCAGGAGGAGCTTCGCGCGCAGTTGCCGGATTGCAAGGCCCTGGTGGTGGAGTCGCTTGTTGTCGGGCCCGAGGAACTCGCTGCGGCAGGGCAACTCCGGTTGGTGCAGAAGTTCGGTACCCTCCTGAGAAATATCGATACAGCTGCCTGTGCGGAGAAGAATATCCGTCTTCGCACGCTGCGGCGGCGAGCCAACATATCCTGTGCCGAACATGCCTTTGCGCTGATGCTCATGCTGGCCAGAAAGCTTGAAACCGTCAGCGGATTGGTCACCGTTCAACGCATCAACGCGGCGGGACTCAGCTACCGACCCTATGACCGGCGTCACTCCGCTGGCGGCAACTTCGCGCGTGTCCCTGGCACCCGCGCACTCAACGGCGCCACCATCGGCATCATCGGACTGGGAGAGATCGGTCGCGAAATCGCCCGACGTGCCGTGGCTTTCGACATGAACGTCCTGTATCACCAACGCACGCGTCTTTCAGAGGCCGATGAAAGGGAGTTCGGGGCGCGCCACGTTCCGCTTCGCACGCTGCTCGCGGAGTCCGACTGGATCATTCCGCAACTGCCGACCCTGCCCGCCACGCGAAATATGCTCGGGCGTGAAGAACTCGCCTGCATCAAGCCCGGAGCCTGCATCGTCAATGTGGGCAATGCGCCGCTTATCAACCGGGATGCCCTGCTCGAAGTCCTGCGCGTAGGGACCCTTGCGGGATTTGCGCTGGATGTTCACTATCAGGAGCCGGTTGCCGATGACGACGAACTGCTGGGGTTTGACAATGTGATCCTCACGCCGCGCATGGCCGGCTCACCCCGTGCAAACGCGCTCAGGGATTTTGAAGAATTGATTGCAGGACTTGCACGGGAATTGAGCCAATGAAGAGCAACATGATGGAAATACGGAATTCGGTAGCCACGCCAAGTCTACGAAAGACGGCATGGATGTCCCTGAGCGGAGCATTAACGATTATTTCTCTGGATCTTTTCGCAGTGGTGCCGGCCTATGCGCAAACCGCCGCTGCTTATCCGGACCGCGCCGTACGCATCATCGTGCCTTTCCCCGCCGGATCGGTGACCGACATCGTCACCCGCATTGTTTCGCAAAGGCTTTCGACCCGCCTTGCCCAGCAGATGGTGGTGGAAAATCGCACCGGCGCCAGCGGCAACATCGGTTCGGACCTTGTCGCCAAGGCCGCGCCGGATGGCTACACCATGGGCCTGATCACCGCCAGCACCCACGGTGTCGCGGCGGCAGTCGGGGGAAATCTGCCCTATGACCCGATCAGGGATTTCAAGCCAGTGGCAATGATCGGCGAGGCGCCCTATGCGTTCGTGATTTATCCGGGCATCGCGGCAAAATCGGTCAGTGATCTGGTGGCCATTGCCAAGACCCGGCCCGGGCAGATGAATTACGGCTCCGCGGGCATTGCGAGCGTCGGTCATCTGGCGGCCGCCCTATTCGCCTTCCAGACCGGAATCTCCCTGAATCACGTGCCCTACAAGGCCACGGTGCAGTCGCAGATCGACATCATGGCAGGGCGTCTGGACATGCAGATCGCCACCGTGGCGCCCACCTTGCCCAGTATCCGCGAAGGCAAGTTGCGTGCGCTGGCCACAACCGGCAAACGGCGGATTGCAGCGCTTGCGGACGTGCCCACCATGATGGAATCCGGTGTGAAGGATTACGTCGTCGCACTGTGGATGGCGTTTGCAATGCCTGCGGCGACACCGGATGCCATGACGCGCCGCCTCAACGGCGAAATGAACGTCATCCTGGTTGAGAACGAGACGGCCGAGACCCTTCGCAAGAACGGGTTTGAGCCGGAAACAGGGCCACCGGAATCGGTTACGGCACGCATTCGCGGAGAAATCGAGATGTGGCGAGCACTGATTGCGAAGACGGGAATCAAAGTCGAATAGAGGTTCCCGCCACGACCGACACGGTGACCCTGCAGATGGCGACGAACATCTCTCTGGGTGACGGCAAGCGATTTGAAGCCTAGTCGAGCCGTGCTTTTCGCCCTCGATTAATATTCGCTTTCAAGATGTGGTCAGGAAATTTGTTTTGCCTCCCAAAATCGCCGTTCGTAGTCTGTCAAAGGTCTTCCAGCCGGCACACGGTGCCGCCGTCGAGGCCCTGCGTGGCATTGATCTGGAGATCGGCGAAGGGGAGTTCGTCTCCCTGATCGGTGCAAGCGGATGCGGCAAGACGACCTTGCTTCGCATCATGGGAGGGTTTGAACAGGCAAGCGAGGGCTACGTCGAAATTGCCTCGTGCGCCGGGCCGCGCGATCTGGTGACCTCGACAGTCTTCCAGGAAGAATCGGTTTTTCCCTGGCTGGATGTTGAGGCAAACGTCGAGTATGGTCTTCGCATCCGGGGCATGACCAGGGAAAGACGCCGGAAAATTGTCGACCACTTTATCGATAAAGTGGGTCTTTCGGCTTTCAAGCATGCCTATCCCGCCCAATTGTCGGGTGGCATGCGCCAGCGTGTCAGTGTGGCCCGTGCATTCGCCAATGGCCCGGAAGTGCTGCTGATGGACGAACCTTTCGGCGCACTGGATGAGCAAACGCGAATCGTCCTGCAGCAGGAGGTGCTGCGGCTTTGGAGTGAACACCGGTGCACCGTCGTGTTTGTCACCCACAGCCTGGATGAGGCGATAACACTCTCCGACAGGATCATTGTTCTCAGCGCTCGCCCGGGCCAGGTTCGAGCCGACATTCCGGTGGAAATTCCCCGGCCGCGGGAGGTGAGCAGTCTTCGAGCGCATCCGCTGTACGCAGGCCTGTATCAACGCCTGTGGAGCCTGATTGAAGCCGACATTGAACGTTCCCGTCCGATGGTGGCCGCGTGACTGATCCACTGAATGCCGGCGAAAGAAATTCTGAAGACGGACCGATCGCTGATCGCGTCGCCAAAGCAGGTGTCCCGACGCTGCTGCGTCGCGGTGAAAATACCGGCCAGCACCAGTGGACGGCGCGGGCACAGTGGTGGTTGCGTCTGATTTCGCCGCTTCTGCTGTTGGGTACGTGGGAGCTGCTTGCGTACGTGGGCGAACTGGACGCCCGTTTCTTTCCTCCGCCGTCGGAGATCGGCAAATCCGCCGTGTCGGTGATTCAGGACGGCTCGTTGTGGCGTGCAAGCCAGGACACCCTGCGCCGTCTGGCGCTGGGCTACGGCGCGGGGGCGCTGTCCGGTGTGATCATCGGCCTGTGGCTGGGCCTTTCCACCTGGTTTCGCGCGCTGATCGAACCCTGGATACAGATCACCTATCCCATACCCAAGCTCGCGCTCTATCCGCTCCTGGTGCTGGTGGTCGGGCTGGGGGAGATGCCCATCATCGTGCTGCTGGCGATCGGCGTGTTCTATGTCGTTGCGATCAACACGATTGCCGGCGTGCTGTCGATCCGTCGCGTCATCATCGATGTGGGTCGTGATTGCAGGGCCAGTTTCATGCAGTTCTTCCTGACCATTGCGCTGCCGGCATCTCTGCCGCATATCTTTACCGCGCTGGAGATTTCCCTGGGGCTTGCCTACATCATTCTGATCGGCGCCGAGTTCGTGGGGGCCAAATCGGGGCTCGGTGCCATCATCTGGTCCAGTTGGCAGTTGTTTGATGTTGGTCCCATGTACGTTTCCATTGTGACGGTCAGCGTCCTGGGTTATTTTTCCGTCCTTGCGACCCGCTGGCTGGGCGATTTTCTGATGCCGTGGCGCAGAACCCACGGATAGGCATTCATTACCTGGGAGAAGTCATGCGAATAACCCGAAATCTGGCAGCCATTGGGCTGGCAATTGCACTCATGTCCACAGCGCCGGCGGCATTGGCGCAGCCGGCCCTCAAGAAGGTCACTGTGGGCGTTCTTTATCTGGTGGCGGATGCGGGTCTGTTTATCGCCAAGGACCGCGGCTACTTCGCCCAGGAGGGGCTGGACGTTGAATTCACCCGCTTCTCCAGCGGTGGCGATGTGGTGGCCCTGCTTGCCACCAACCGGCTTGATGTGGGCAGCGGTAGCGCCACGCCGGGATTGTTCAACTCCTACATCCGCGGCGTGGTGGCGCCCATCGTCAGCAGCAAGGCGATTCTCTCGAAAGAGGACCTGACCGGAAGCGCACTGGTGGTGCGAAAGGACCTTATCGACAGCGGGCGCGTCAAGACCATGGCCGACCTGAAAGGCATGCGAGTGGTGGTCAACAATATCCAGTCAACGTCGATCAACTATGTCTTGCGGGCTATCGCAAGGGATGGCCTGGGCAAGGACGACGTGAATCTGTTGGAGATGCCGTTCGAGCAGTTCATTCCCGCCATGCAGAAGCGCGCGGTCGATGCCGTCATGACCTTCTCCCCCCTGACCAACACCATCGCAGACAAGATGAAACTGGGGGTTGCAATGCCCGGCAGTTCAACCGGCATCACGTCGGCGGGAGGCACGGCGAACATGATGTTTTATTCGGGTGCCTTCGCCAAATCGGATGTTTCCCGGGCATTCATGGTTGCGCATCTGAAAGGCATGCGCGACTACAAGCGCGCCATATTCGACGGCAAGGGCGACCGGAATGCCACTTGCGCGCTGATCAACAAGCACCTGCCGTTCGTTCCTCCCGATTGTTCCGGGATATCCATGTCGCATGCCGACGGAGACGGCGTGATCAACGTGAAATCGTTGGAGGAGTTTCAGGACGAATGGGTGAAGTGGGGGTTGATGCGGGAGCGGGCGAATATTGCGACTAACGTCAACGCGGATTTTGTCAATTTTGCGGTGAGCCGCCTCGGCAAATACCAGCCGTAATCCCCCGGTCTACCGGTGACCAATCAGCAGAAGAGGAGCAATGCGATGGGTAATGTGGAAACTGTTTTTAAAGGCAACGCGGAAAGACTGAAGCGACGCGTTCCCGCAGGCGAACTCACCACACCCGGGCGGTTCGCGAAGGAGCGTGACAGGATTTTTCGCCGCTCGTGGATCCTGATGGCCAAGGAGTACGAGATCCCCAACAAGGGCGATTACGTCGCGCGCCCCATGCCCATGCTGGATCTGTCGGTGCTCATCGTCCGGGGCGCGGATGGCAAGGTGAGGGGCTTTCACAACATCTGCACCCATCGGGGTAACAAACTGGTTCCCGACGGCAAGGGCAACCTTCCCCATTTCAACTGCCGGTTTCACGGCTGGGCTTTCCATAACGACGGCCGGCTTGCCGTGGTCACCGACGAAGGCCAGTTCCGCGATCTGGACAAGAGCCTCCTGGACATGCGCGCCATCGACACCGAAGTATGGAACGGGCATGTCTTCATGTACTTCGGCGAAGGTCCCCATGAAACGGTTCGCGAGTGGCTGGGGCCGATGTTTGACCAGTACGACGGCTATTTTGAACAGCACAAAATGATCAACAGCCGCATCGTCGATGTTCGCTGCAACTGGAACCTGGCGATCAATGCGTTCATGGAGGGTTATCACACCCTCTACATCCACGCGAAATCGGTGCCCGACTACCAGGGCGGCCCCAGCAACCCTGAGCGTCACCGGCCTTTCATGGAGATGTTTGACCGGAACATCCGCTACTCCGCGCCCTCCAATCCGAATCATAAGCAGACTCGCGCCGAGACGCTGGCCTGGAAATACGGTCGGCAGGCGCTGCCGGCGTTTGATGGCGACATGACCGGCATGCCGCCGGGCATCAATCCGGCGCGCGCCAAAAACTGGGCATTTGACGTGGTGCAGTTCTATCCCAATACCGTGATGATCCTGGGGAACAGCTTCCATATCGACCTGAGTTTCTGGCCCATCGATGAGAACAACACCCGACTTACAGGCGCCAATTACATGTACCCGGCAAAAAACCTGGCCGAACGGCTATCGCAGGATTTCGTGCTCAGCCGCGGGCGGTTCGTGGTGCGGGAGGACCTCAGCACACTGGAGGCGCAGCACGCGGCGTTGAAATCGGGGGCGTTGACGCACTTCCAGCTTTCCCAGCAGGAAACCGCCCTTCAGCATCACTATCGTGTCGCCGCCGACATTCTCGGGGAATAGGGAGACAACCATGAGCGATCAAACCTTTCCAGCGGGCTTCGAGAACCTGAAGAAATTCGCGCCTGACTGGGTCTTGCAGGGACCGCTTGAGAAGCAGCAAAAGCGTTCCGAACGTCCCCTGTCCGTGGTGAAGGCCTTCAATGACGAACTCTATCCGGAGATGGAGCGCATTATCGATTACCTGAAGACGGTTCCCATGGACGGGATGTCCGAGGCCGACAAAAATCTGTACCGGCTCGCCGCCACCTGGATGGAGATGTCACATCCCGTCGATTTGAAGTGGAATGACACCGATGAACGGGATGTGTTTCCGTTCGAACGCATCCATCTGGTGGAGCCGTCTCCGTCGGATTGATATTCGCTGGGGAAACACGGATCAAGTTCATTTTCAAAGTTCTTGCCATCAGCGTTTCCCTCTGACATGGGGGAGTTACCAAGGGGGCATAGGCCCCTTGGTCGGCGCTTTCCTAGGGGGTGTCGGTGCGCTTTTTCCCGGGCAGGCCCCGCATCCAGTTCCAGACTCTGCCGATCCCGTGCTCGAGGTCGTCCATATAGGCGTACACCACCGGAATCACCAGCAGGCTAAGCAGCGTCGAGGTGATCAGCCCCCCGATGACGGCGGTGGCCATGGGGCTTCGAAACGATGGGTCCGCGAGGCCGTGACCGAGTGCAATGGGGAGCATGCCCGCTCCCATGGCAATTGTGGTCATCACGATGGGGCGGGCCCGTTTGCGACATGCGTCGAGCAGGGCATCCCGGCGTGACATGCCGTGATTGCGCCGGGCCATGACTGCATATTCCACCAGCAGTATCGAATTCTTGGTGGCGATGCCCATCAGCATGATGAGGCCGATCAGCGACGGCATGGAGAAGCTCTTGCCTGCCGCCAGCAGCGACACAAAAGCGCCGCCCAGTGACAGGGGCAGCGCGGCGAGGATGGTCACGGGCTGCAGCACGTCCTTGAACAGAAGCACCAGCACGACGTAGATGCACAGTACACCGGCGAGCATCGCGAAGCCAAAGCTCAGGAATAATTCCCCCATGACCTCCGCATCGCCGAGGTTTGTCTGGTGCACACCCAGAGGGAGATTGCGCATGCTTGGCAGGTTTTCGGCGGCCTCGCTCACCTTGCCCAGGGGTTGGTTGGAAAGCTCAATCTCGAAATTCACATTGCGCGATCGGTCATAGCGGTTTATCACGGCGGGCCCGCTTGAAAGCTCCAGGGTTGCCACCTGTCCGAGCATCACCGGTGGTGCACCCGGTTTGGAACTGGGCACCGCCAGGCGCTCGAGCGTGGCCAGGTTTTCCCTTGCGCCGGCGGCAAGGCGGATCACGACCGGGATCTGGCGCTCGTCGAGGTTGATCTTCGGCAGTGAAATGTCATAGTCGCCGACGGTTGCGATGCGCAGCGTCTCGCCGATGGCGGCCGTGGTCACGCCCAGGTCCGCGGCCCGGGTGAGATCGGGCCGCACCGCGAGTTCCGGCCGCACCAGTGCCGCGCTGGAGGCGATGCTGCCGATGCCGGGAATGGTGCGCAAATCCTTTTCGACCGCGCTGGCGGCCTGGGCGAGTGCGGCCGGGTCGTCGCCGGAGAGAACCATGATGTATTTTTCGCCGGATCCTCCGAGCCCCACCTTGATGCGGACCCCGGGAAGCACCGTGAGCGCCTCACGAATGTGTTGTTCAATGACCTGTTTGCGAACGCTGCGTGCTTCGCGGGGATCAAGTAACAAGGTCAGCGTTGCAATGCGGACTTCGGCCAGGCCTTTCGGTGCAAAAGGGTCGGCGCCTGCCGATCCGCCGCCGACCGTGGTGTAGACGGTCTTGACATGCTCGATCTTCGAAATCAACTCGCGGGCTCGCTCGGCCATGATTTCGGTTTGCGCCAGGGTGGTGCCCGGCGCCAGTTCCACATGGACCTGCGTCTGCGAAGTGTCATCGGGCGGCATGAATCCGGTGGGCAGGAGCGGAATCAGCATGAGCGAGCCGGCGAAGAATGCAAGCGACGCCAGTACCGTCAGGAACCTGTTGCCCAGGCACCAGCCGGCAAGCCGCATATAGGCGCGCATCATCCGGCCCTCGGCAGGCGCAGGCCCCTTGGCCTTCATCAGGTAGGCGGCCATCATAGGGGTGAGCAATCGTGCAACCAGCAGGGAGGCCAGCACCGCAAGCGATGCCGTCCAGCCGAACTGCTTGAAAAAACGCCCGGCGATGCCGCTCATGAAGGCTGTGGGAAGAAATACGGCGATCAGCGTGAATGTGGTTGCGATCACCGCAAGCCCGATTTCGTCGGCTGCCTCCATCGCGGCCTGATAGGGCGATTTGCCCATGCGCAAATGGCGCACGATGTTCTCGACCTCGACAATTGCGTCATCAACCAGTATGCCAACGACCAGGGAGAGCGCGAGCAGCGTCACCACGTTGATGGAAAAACCCAGCATATAGATCCCGATAAACGCCGGAATCACGGACAGGGGCAGGGCCACTGCCGACACGAAAGTCGCCCGCCAGTCGCGCAGGAACATCCAGACCACGATGACGGCAAGAATGGCGCCTTCATACAGGAGCGCGAGGGAGCCGTGGTATTCCTCGTCCACCGGTGTGGCAAAGTCGAAAGCTTCAGTCATGACAATGTCGGGTCGAGTTTCTTTCAGCCCGGAGAGAGCCGCGCGCACGCCTTCGCCAACCTCCACTTCGCTGGCCCCGCGACTGCGTGATACTTCGAAGCCGACCACGGGTTTGCCATCGAGAAATGCGGACGAGCGCCGCTCCGCCACCGTGTCGCTGACCGTGGCGATCTTGTCCAGGCGCACCCGCCGGCCGTCGGACAGGGAAATTTCAATGGCGCCCAGTTCGGCGGCGGTATGAACGGTTGCCAGCGTTCTCACCGGCTGTTCGCCGCCGGACAGGTCGGTGCGTCCGCCGGCGTTTTCCTGCTGCGTCAGGCTCAGTCGCCGCGAAATGTCCGCCGCCGTGGTGCCCAGCGCCTGAAGTGCAGCCGGATCAAGGGCAATGCTCATCTCTCGCGACACCCCGCCAACCCGATTGACGGCGCCCACGCCAGGCACGGCCAGCAATTTTCGCGTCAACGCATTGTCGACATACCAGGACAATGCCTCGTTGTCCATGCGGGTCGAGGAAATGGCGTAGGCGAGCACCGGTTGTGCCGCAAGGTCCAGTTTGGTTGTAATGGGGTCACGAAGGTCCCCGGGCAGGTCCGCGCGCACGCGCGACACTGCAGAACGGACTTCGTCCAGGGCTTCCTGCACCGGTTTCTCGAGGCGGAATTCCGTGGTGATGGTGACCCCGCCATCCTGGACCTTGGTGTAGATGTGCTTGACGCTTTGCAGGGTTGCGATTGAATTCTCGATCTTGCGCGCAACATCGGTTTCAAGTTGCGATGGTGAAGCGCCCGGCAGCGACGCGGTAACAGTGATCGTCGGCAGGTCGAGGTCCGGAAAGTTCTGCACCTTCATCAGATTAAAGGACATCAGACCGGCTGCGCACAGGAGCACGAAGACCATCAGGGCCGGAACCGGATTCCGTATGGACCATGCCGAAACGTTCATTTGGCGACGACCCTGACGAGGTCCCCGTCGGCAAGAAATGCGGCGCCGGATGCGACGACCTGTTCGCCGCCGGTAAGGGTGCCCTGGATTTCGACCCGTTCTCCCGCACGCCGCCCCAGTTGAACCTTGACCTGGGTGACGCGGTTGTCCTTGCCCATGACAAAGGCGTAGGAAAAGCCGTCGCGCAGAGAGACGGCTGCAAGTGGAAGTGTCAGCACCGTTGTGCCGCCCGTTGCGATTTCGCCCCGGGCAAACATGCCGGCCTTGAACTGCCCCCCGCGAGTTGCCGAAGGCGGAAGGTCCACATAAACCAGGGCATTGCGCGTCTGGGGATCGACGGTCGGCGCGATGATGCGAACCCGTCCCGCAGCACTGGCGCCCGTTGCCGAGATGACGGTCACCGTCTGCCCGGGCCGGATGCGTGCGATTTCGCCGGAGGTGACCTCGGCGCGCCACTCGAGGCGGTCACCTCGTATCAGTCGAAACAGTTCCTGGCCCTGCGGCACCACTGCGCCGACGGTGGCGCCGCGGGCGGAAATGCTGCCTTCATCGGGCGCGGCCACCGACGTGTGTTTCAGGCGGATTTCCTGCGCCGTAACTTGGGCACGCGCAGCAAGCAGACGGGCCTCGGCGGTTTTCTCCGCAGTCAGCAGTTGCGCAATCTGCTGCTGGCTGAGAGAGCCGTTATTCTGTATTTCACGCGCCCGGGCGCCGTTTGCGCGCGCATCGGCGACCGTGGCCTCCGCTTCGGCCAGGGTCGCCCGAGCCTGCGCGAGGTCTGCCTCAACCGTTTCAGCGGAAAACGTTGCAAGGATCTGTCCGCGGGTGACGGAATCGCCGACATTGACGCGTACTTCGGTCACCCGCAGGCCGCCGGTTTCGGCGCCAATGCTGGCCTCCTGCCACGCTGCCACACTACCGGCCGCCTGAACGACAAAAGGCATGTCCGTTTTCTGCGGCGATATCAGGCTGACGGTAAGAGAGGGTTTTGCGACAGGTTTGTCCTGGGCGTTGCCCAAGGGCATCAGCACCAGCGCCGGGACAAGCAGTGCCATGAAAACGCCGGTTGCGGCGATTGCGGCCATGGGTGTTTTTTTCAAGGTGTTTGCCTACTCGGATAATTGACAGTCAAGGAGTCGCCGGCGGTGCCATCCCAACCCCCGCCGACGGCGCGATAGAGGGCTATCCATGCGGCCACGCGTTCCAGGGCGAGCGACGAGAGATTACTTTCGGCGGCCAGCGACAGTCGGCGGGATTCCTCGACATCGAGCGCACTGCCCAGACCGACTCGTTGCATTTCTCTGGCCGCATCGAGAGTGGCTCTATAAGAAGATGAGGCCGCCTGGGCTTGGGTTTCACGCGAGGCAGCGCTTTCCAGCCTGACCAGCGTTTCCTCGACCTCGCGCACGGCATTGCGCACCTTGGAGCGGTAGGCGGACTCTGCCGACGCATACTGGGCTCGGGCCGCATCAACGTTGGCCTTGCGCCGACCACCGTCAAACAGAGGCAAAGACAGAGACGGGGCAATCGACCAGGGCGTCAGCGATAGCGCCGGTGACGAGCCGATCGCAATGCGCGTGGGCGTAATGTTTCCCGCGAGCGTCAGGCGCGGATAGCGGTCCGCTTCAGCGCCGCCGATTTCCGCGCTGGCGGTTGCGAGCTGCCGTTCGGCTGCGGCGATGTCCGGACGCTGCGCAATGACCCGCGCCGGCACTGCGTCGATGCGAAACCGGGCGGGTTCTGGAAGGCGGTCGCCCGACGGTTTGGCATCCTTGAGAAGCTTGCGCAGCGCCGGTTCCTCGATCGCGGTGAGGAATACCAATCCCTTGATCACAATGTCGCATTGCGCGCGGCGTTGCAGGAGCGCGCCGGCGCTGTCGGCCGCCGCGCCTTGTGCCAGCTGTGCGGCCGTGTTCGATTGCAGGCCGGCTTTGGCCGCACCGCCGGCCATGCGTGCGGTTTCACTTCGTGAGCGCGACTCCGCCTCGGTCTGGGCAACCTGAATTTCGCAATAACGAAAATTGACATAGGCATTGGCAACTTCGGCGGCGAGTGAAACGCGCGCGTCATGCCATAGGGAGACGTTTGCCTCAAGCGTCGCCTGTCGGGATTCGCGCTCGCGCGCGAGTCCGCCAAAAAGGTCGATCTCCCACTGGGATTGCACGCCCAGCTGTGATTGCGTTCGAAGCGCGAGGGGGCCGCCCAGCGTGAAGGCGGATCGATTGACGCTTCCGACGGCCGTCAGGTCCGGATAGCCGGCCACTCCCGCCGTGATTGCATCGGCTCGGGCGCGCTCAATGGCGGCAACTGCCTGGGTGAGGGTGCTGCTTTGTTTCTGCGCAGCGCTGATCAGGGTGTCCAAGGCGCGATCATTGAATTGCGCCCACCAATCGGCGAGTTTGGCGGTGCTTCCTTTGTGGGCGACCTCGCCCTCCTGGGAGGCTTGCCAGCTTGCCGCCGCCGTCACGGCAGGCGGCGAATAGTCGGGTCCGACCGTTGCAAACAATCCGCCGGCACAGCCGGACAGCCCGGGAAGGCAGCCTATGACAACGAATAGCCGCGCAAGGCGGTTGGGTCCGGGGCCTGTCATCTGGCCGCCTTCAGAGCTTTTCGGCGGCGTGAGCGCTCAGCCTCGATCATCCCCATCGAATACACCGCCAGACGCTCGGCCAGCGTGTCTATGGCCCGCGGTGATGCAAGAACGCCCGGCGAGATCTGTTCGATGATGTTCTGACCGACGAAAAAATGAACCGCCACGCCAATGATGCAAAAACTCAGGCGCTGCAAATCGAGATCCGCCCGTTCCAGGCCGAAGTCCGCGACGAGCATGCGCACCAGCATGGCGTGTTCCGGTTTGATCTCCTGGTTGATTGCTTCATCCATGGCGCCGGTGGGTTCGATCATTTCGCGAAAGTGCAGCTTCATCATGTGGCGCGATTCCTCACCCACCTTGAGAGGGGCCAGGAAGCGCCGGAAAAAAACCTCGAGGGCTTCAAGTGAAATGGTCGCTCCGGGATCGAAGCAACCCCGCTGCTGGGCATCCCCGGGGGCCCGGTCAATCGTCCCGGCCATGGGTTCGCGCACTGCAGCACGGTAAAGGCCCAGTTTGTTGCCGAAGTAATAGCGGATCGACGCAAGATTGACACCGGCGGCTTTGCAGATCGCACGCGTACTCGCGCCGCGATAGCCTGATTCGGAAAACAGGCGCAATGCAGAACGCAGCAGGCAGGCCCGCGCCTCCGCACCGTCAGCGCGATAGGAAGGCGCCGGATTCGGCGACGCGGATTTTCGTCCCTGCGCCTGGATGACCATGATGGAATGCCGTTGATTTAGTTCAAACGAATGATTTACTTTAATCAAATGATTAACTTGTGTCAAACCCGCATACAGGCCCACAGCCTGCCAATCGGAAGGATCGCGGCGGCGTTGCAGGCGTTATAGTCCGCGCTTGATGAATACTCCGGGCCGCGTGTGACCACCAAGTCGATTCGTTTTGGCGCGCTTTTGCTGCGCTATTTCGGGGTGACCGTTGCGATGGTGATGATCGCGCTGGGCGGCTCTGCCTACGTGGGCGTGAGCTGGCTGGCGCTGGAACTCAGTGACGAGCTGGGTGACCGTTCGGTGCAACTCGTGCAGGCGCGGACGTTCCAGACCATGGATGAGGCGGGTGCAGCGGTCCGCCTCCTAGGCGACATTCAACGGACCGATGCCGGCCTGGGTAAGAACGTTGCCGAGGATCATGACGCGCTCTGGCGGCTGCTCTGGTCCGGCCTGGGGGATGGCCAGTCCATCGAATCCCTGTACGTTGCAGACACCCTGGGAAATTATGTGGAAGTGGGACGCGAGCCCGAACGCATGACGCGCCTGATTGACCGGCGTGCGGGCACGGGCAAGCCTGCCGGTGGTGCCGCGGGGGGGGAACTCTGGTTGAAACGCGACGCGGATTACCGGGTGCTTGGCGAGGAACGGCGCGACGGCCTTTTCGACCCGCGCACCCGTCCCTGGTTTCGCGACACCAGACCGGAACGATTTGCCTATTGGCCTGAAGTCTTTGTTTCGTCAACTTCGGGCCAACCGGTGGTCGCGGTGACCTATCCGGTCACTGATCGCGAAGGCCGGGTGTCCCGGGTTGTCGGTGCCAGCGTGCCGCTCACGCGTTTGAGCCGCTTTGTGTTGCAATCGCGGCCGACTCCTTCCTCGTTTGTCTTGTTGATGAACGGGCGTGGCGAGGTCATGGCCAATGCCATCGGCCCGGCGATCCGTCCGGGGCTCAAGGACGGCCGGCTGGCCATGCCGGGCGATCTGGGCGTGCCCGGACTCGCAGAGGCCGTGGCCGGGATCCAGCAAAGCAAAATGTCGCCTACGGCGGTGATGATCGCCGGACAGTCTTATCGTGCGCAGCTGAAGCCCTTCGGCGGCTATGACTGGAGCTCGGTGGTGCTGATCCCGGATTCCGAAGCCCTGGATCAGTTGCGCGATTTGCTCCTGATCGCCGCCCTGGTCACTGCCGCGGTACTCCTCGCCGCGGTTGTTGCCCTGCTGCGGTTTTCACACACCCTGTCGCTCCCGCTCTCAAGACTTGCCGAGGAAGCCAGGTACATTCGAGCCTTCGAGCTCGAATCGTTCAATGGCGTGAAATCCCGCATTACCGAGGTGGCGCAATTGAGCGGAGCGCTGGAGTCCGCCATCGAGGCATTGAAGGGATTCAAGCGCTATGTGCCGGCTGATCTGGTGAGAAAACTGCT
>CAIUKQ010000336.1 GCA_903899705.1 uncultured beta proteobacterium | reverse complement strand
CCCTGTTATCCCCATCAAAACGGCCCCAATGTTGATGGAAATTTCATTCGTTTCACCGATTCAGCGAAATCGCGTTCAAGCATTGCTTCGCGCGACTACTTATTCAGCGATTCCTTAAGTAAGTACCATTCGGCGTAGGTCCCCTTGTTCAGTATTTCCTTAATTATTGAGCCTGATGTTCGCTTCCCTGATGACCTGCCCCCACTTCACGCGCTCGGCGCGCACGAATGCCGCGGCCTCGCTCACCGTACCGCCCGCCGGCTCGGCACCCACCGAAAGGAGCCTGGCGCGAACCTCGGGCAATTGGAGCATGCGATTCAACTCGTCATTGAGGCGGGTCACAATGGCCGGAGGAACACCGGCGCGCGTCATGATTGCGAACCAGCTCGCCGCGGTGAAACCGGGCATGCCCGATTCGTCGAAGGTGGGAACCTCCGGCAGCGCGGAGGAGCGCTTGAGTGAACCGATGGCAACCGGCCGCACCTTGCCGCCGCGTATGTGCGGCGCGGCACCGGCCGACAGGGTAAACATCATCTGAACCTGTCCGCCGATGAGATCCGCTGTGGCCTGCGCATCCCCCTTGTAGGGCACGTGCACGATGTCAGTTCTGCTGACCCGTTTGAAAAGTTCGCCCACCACATGCGACGTGCTGCCCACACCGCCGGTGGAGGCAAAATTGAACTTGCCCGGTTGGGCCCGTAGCAGTGCCAGCAGTTCGTTGAGATTGTTCGCCGCCACCGTCGGATTCACCACAAGCACATAGGGCGGCGCCGCCATCACCATCACGGCATCGAAATCCTTTTCATGATCGAACGGCAGCTGGCCGTAAAGGAAGGGCCCCATTGCCAGCATGCTTTGAGAGGCGATAAAGATTGTGTAACCATCGGGCGCCGCGCGCGAGGCCGCCTGCAACCCGACATTTCCCCCGGCGCTGGCCATGTTCTCGACCACCAGCGGCTGGCCAAACGCCTTTACCAGATGATCGGTGGCGATGCGAGCCAGAAGATCCGTCGGTCCCGCCGCCGCCGCAGGAACGATCATGCGGATGGGTTTGACGGGATAGCGGTCAGCCTGGGCCTGCGCAAAAGAGGAATGCAATGCGACAAATGCGATCCAAAATACCCATTTTGAAACCCTCATACCCGCACTCCTCTGAATAAAACCATTGATTCCAGAAACCTGCATTACCGACGTTGCTATGATAAGCGCTTCGACCATTCACTGATTCTCACGGAAGGATTGCAGCAAATGAGGTATCACCGCGCCGTTTTGGCCCCCCTGTTTTTCTGCGTCATCGCTACGCCATCGGCTGCGCAATCGCAAACCTATCCTGCGAAACCCATCCGCATCATCAGCGCCACCCCCTCGGGCACCAGCGGCGACATCGCCATCCGGCTATCCAGCCCCCTGATGGCCGCGGCTCTCGGGCAACCGGTCATCATCGACAGCCGTCCTGCCGCAGGCGGACAGGTTGCGGCGGTTGCAGTGAAGCAGGCGCCATCGGATGGCTACACCGCACTGATCTCGGCCTCGGCCCCGATGGTGACCAATCGCTACCTGGTCAAGAGCGTGCCCTATGACACGCTGGTGGATTTCACGCCCATCAGCAAGGTCATCAGCGTGCCCAGCATTTTCGTCATCACGGCCGCATTGCCGGTGAACTCGGTGGCCGAGTTTGTCGATTACGCGAAAAAGAATCCGGGAAAAATCGCCTTCGGCAGCACCGGCAACGGCACTGCGTTTCACATGATCGGCGAGTCGATTTCGATGGAGACCGGCATACGGATGCTGCACGTCCCCTATGCCGCGCAAGGGATGGCCCAGCCGGTGGCGGATCTGGCAACCGACCGCATCCAGGCGCTGTTCCCCACCGTGGCGAGCCTCGGTGCACAGGCGAAAACCGGAAAAGTGAAAATACTCGCCGTGTTTGACAGGACGCGCCAGCGGCAGATTCCCGACGTGCCTGCGATCAGCGAGCTGTATCCGAGCTATGCCATCCTGCCATCGTGGTTCGGCCTGATGGCACCGGCGGGCCTGCCCGGCGCCATCGCACTGAGGCTGCAATCCGAACTTCGCGCCGCGCTGCGTAACGCCGAGGTGTCGGCCAAGCTCGATTCGCTGGGCACCACGCCAGTCGGCAATTCGCCCGCCGAATTTGCAGAGGAGGTGCGCATGGATATCGCCACGGTGGGGCGGATCACCAAAGCGCTGGGCATCGAACCGCAATAAGGGGCCGTGCCCGATCAGATCAGATCATTCGAGCGCGGCCTTTTTATTCCGTCAGCGTGATCCCCGTGGATTTGAACAGTCGTTCATAGACGTCGGCAGTAGTCCTGATGAGCGCAGGCATCTGATCCGGCGGGGTGAACATCAGCGCCATGGAGGCCTCAACGAGGCGCTGGCGAATGTCCTGGGCTTCCAGCGCCTTGACGATCTCGCTGTTCCAGCGATCCACAATCGGACGTGGCAGGCCGGGCGGCCCGAAAAAGGCGTACCAGGCCACGGGCACATCAAACCCCGGCAGGGCTTCTCGCACCGTCGGCATATCGGGAAGGCCGTCGAATCGCGAGGGCTGGATGACCGCGATGATTTTCACCTTGCCCGCGCGCGCCTGCGGCAACACCGTCGCGACATTGGTGATGTTGAGGTCAACCTCGCCTGAAACCAGCGCGGACAGGGCCGGGCCGAGGCCCTTGTACGGAATGTGAATCATGTCGGCGCCCAATTGCTTCAATCGCTCGCCGGTCAGGTGATGCGTCGAGGCAATCCCCGCACTTCCATACGACAGCTTGCCCGGATTGCGTTTCGCCAGATCCATCAACTCGCGAAAATTGTTGACACCGAGATCGTTGCGGACCGCTATTGCGCTGACCGAGGCAACTGCGGTTGCAATCGGCGTGAGATCCGTCAGAAGATTCAGCGCGCCGGGCATGCCCTGCTTCATGGCGAGGTCCGAGCCGACGGTAAACAGCATGGTGTATCCATCCGGAGAGGCCTTGGAAACAAATGTGGCACCGATGCGCCCGCCGGCGCCGGCGCGATTGTCGACAACCACCGACTGGCCCAATGACGCCGAGAGGCGCTGCTGCATAAGGCGCGCGGTAAGGTCGACCGCGCCACCAGGCGGGAACGGCGTTACCAGATGAACGGGTTTAGAAGGATAGGGCTGCGCAAGCAGAATGCCCGGCCCGCACATCAATATCACCAGAACTTTTGTCACCCATCGCATGCCTTGCTCTCCTCACCGTTTATGCTGTTGGTGTAGTCTAACCGCCGATCCGAAATCGTGTGATGAAAGGAAGATGAATGAGGTGTGGTTCATTGGTCCGGCTGGCACCTGCAATGGCTGCCGCGTTCTGCGCATTGCAGGTTCAGGCGCAGGCATATCCGACGAAGCCCATTCGCGTCATCATGGCGGTACAGGGCGGCGCGGAAGTCACCGTGCGAATCATGGCCAACAAGGTGACCGAGGCCATGGGGCAACCGCTTGTCATCGAGATGATGCCCGGTGCCGGCGGGGCTCAGGCGGCGGAAACCGTGATGCACGCCGCACCCGACGGGTACACGATCATGTACACCGGCGCGAGCGCCATGGTGATCCGCAAATACGTGACCCGGAACACGCGCTACGACCCGGTCACGGATTTTTCGCCCATCATCCGCCTGAACGAAACGGTGCTGCACATCATGGTCAACCCTTCCCTGCCGGTGAACAACATGCACGAGTTGGTGGACTATGCGAAGAAGAATCCGGGCAAGCTGTCGTGGGGTACCTCGGGGGTGGGCACTTCGCACCATCTGTCGGGCGAACTCATCCGCATGCTCACCGGCATCGACTGGGTGCACGTGCCCTACAAGGGAGCACCACCGGTGGTGACTGATTTGATCGCCGGTCGCATACAGGTGGGCTTTGGCACCATATCCACCATCGCCCCGATCGCGAATTCCGGAAAGATCAGAATCATCGCGATAAACAACGGCCAGCGATATCCGCTCTTCCCCAACGTGCCCACCGTTGCCGAACAGCTGCCCGGCTATACCGCCGCACCGAGCTTCACCGGCTACTACGGCCCCGCAGGGATGCCGCGGCCCATCGTGCAACGTCTCTACGGCGAGTACCTGAAGGCGGCGACTTCGCCCGAAGCGCGTGCCAAGGCGGAGGAACTGGGTTATTTTCAGGGCACGGGCACGCCTGAAGAGTTGGCCGAAAGCATTAAACAGGGTCTCGCTATTGTCCAGAAGATTGTCAAGGGATCGGGCATCCAGCCTGAATAAAGTCTGAAAAACATTTCTGATTTCATTGGGGGACATATCATGAGGAATCCCACGCTGTCGACAACAGCTCTGCTTGTGGCAACCATTCTTTCCGGCGCGATGCTCACCGACTCCCTCGCGCAATCCTATCCCGCCAAACCGGTGCGCATGTTCGTTGCCTCGACGCCGGGCGGTTATGTCGACCGCACCTCGCGTCTCGTATCCGACAAGCTCGCGCAGCGCATGGGGCAACCTTTCGTCCTCGAGAATCGCGCCGGCGCCGGCGGCAACATTGCCGGGAAAGCCACCGCCGAGTCCGTCCCCGACGGCTACACCCTTCTCGGCACCGCTGCGCAGATCGCGGTCAACGCGACGCTCTACAAGGACCCGGGCTTCAATCTCGTCACCGACCTCGTGCCCGTGGGCATTGCCGGGGGGACACCCGGGGTGTTCGCGGTGCATCCTTCGAACCCGGCGCATAACCTGCGCGAACTGATACAGAACGCCAAGGGCAAGCGCCTCACGCACGCATCGGGCGTGGGAACTTCATCGCAGGTTGCAGCGGACTACCTGTTTCGCATTCTTGCGAAACTCGATGCCGAGCATGTTCCCTTCAAAGGCGGTGCGCCGGCCGTCGCCGCAGTGCTGGGCAATCAGGTGGAAGTGCTGAACAGTTCGCTGGGCAGCGTGCTGCCTCATGCGCGCGCCGGCAAACTGCGTCCGCTGGGGGTGGCTGGACCCCGGCGCGACCCGGCCATGCCCGACGTGCCCACCGTCGCCGAACAGGGCTACCCGGGATTCGCGGAAATTTCCTGGATCGCGTTTTTCGGACCTTCGAAGCTTCCCGCGGCGATCGTCAACCGGCTCAACAACGAGATCAATCAGGTGCTGGTGCTGGCCGACGTGAACAAAGCGCTGGTCGATCTGGGAATGGAAGTCACGCCGCTGCCGCCATCCAACATTGCGGACTATGTAAAGAGCGAACTGGTGATGTGGACGCGCATCGTGAAGGAAACCGGCGTCACCGTAGATTAGTGTTAACTAATTGATTATTAAATATTTTATTAAATTTCAATGCGCTAATGCAACACCGCGGTCCGGGCGCACTGGCGAACACGCTGCGCGAATTGCGCGATCTGGCCAAGCCATAGGCCCGTGCACTGAATTTCGCTTCGACTACCGGTCGTCATCAGATTGAATGCCGAGATGACGCGCACCCTCGACAAGAAGGAAGTGCGCAATGTGCCGCAGCGCCAAGGTCCTGGTGACGGCGCCACCGCGGCGGAGCAGTTCACAAAACTCATTTAAAAGTGGGCGCTAAGGAATTCACGCCCGGCTTCACGTCAGCGGGCATGCGCCTGCATGCGCTTGGCAATGCGCTCACGCCACGTCTCGACCGGCTCGTACCCCGGCAGCAACTTCACTGTGTCCGCGAGCCAGGCCCACAGCGCTTCATCACCCAGTGCCGGATCCCACGGAATCACCATTGGCTGGTCCACATACCAGGGGGTATCGCAGAAGCACTCGATACGATTACCCTCGGGATCCGGGAAGTAAAGCGATATGGCATTGCCATGCGTGACCGGCCGCAGTGACTCGACGCCGAACTCAGGCAGTCTGCGCTGCAGTGTGCGCAGCGTGGCGAAATCCTCCATGCGAAAAGAAATCTGATTGATCACATTGAAGGACACTTGGTCCGGACGACCGCCGGCAAGTACCACCTGATGGTGTTCGCGTGGCGTTGAACTGGTAAAGACAAAGGGCAATCGCCCCAGCGGCGTGTCCAGCGGCCCACGGTCGGTAACCGTCAAACCGAGCAACCCGGTGTAGAAGCGCTCCATGGCCGCGATGTCGCGAACGTGAAAGCCCACATGACTGAAGCTGATTGACCCCATTTTGGTTTCCGCTGCGAAGCTCAGTTCAAGTTAATGAGATCGCCGGCGTTTCCGGCGAGAATTGCGCCGCCGTCGTCCCCTAGCGCACGGATATCGCGAACGAACCTCGAAAGGTCCTGCGCACTCAGAATTTCCAGCGGGTAATCGGTACCAAACACAATGCGACGTGGCGAAAACTCATCGATTGCGGCGCGCACCGCACTCATGGAGCCAAAAATCCCAGCGGTGTCAAACCACAGGCGCTGACGCAGGTAATGATCGAAATCATGCCGCGGAAGGATTCCATGCTCGGGATGCCCGACAGTACCCATGCGCTCCTTGTCCTGCAACGCGCGCACCCTTTCCATCGACACCGCAAGTCCGCCTGCAAGATGCCCCATCTGCACCCTAAGGCCCTCGAAACGGTCAAGCACGCCGCCATTGATAAGGCGTACCGTCTCGGTCGCGAGTGAAAACTCGCGTCCCAGCGAGCGGATAAGATCGTACCGGTTCATGCTGTCGCCCACGCTGGGTCGCAAAGCCGGATGAACGAACACATACATGTCCAGACGTTCGCATAATTCCCAGTAGGGGTCCATGCGCGCATCGTCCAGATTCGTGCCGCCGGGTTCCGAAACAATGACTGCACCCTTCATGCCCAGCTCATGACGGCAGCGCTCGAGCTCTCGCAGTGCCTGCGGGCCTCCCAGCGGATCGGCATGGGCAAGGGTCGAAAATCGACGGCGCGCCTGCGCACAGACCCGGGTCATGGCATCGTTCACCGCCACACAGATCTCCAGTGTGGTGCCATCCATGCCCAAGCCACAGGACAGAACCGCGTGATCGATGCCTGCTGCATCCATATCGCGAACATGCGCCGTGATGTCGGTGAGTTCTACCGGCATTCGATACGGCGGTGTGGAGCCGGCCTTGTTGATGCTCATGGACTGGACAGCCGGCATGCGCACCAGCTCGGGGGGCGTGAAATGGTGTTGAAAGTCGACAATCATCGCTACTCCTTCGTCATTTGGGGATCGGTTCAGTCGAGGCGGAGGTTCAGCTGCCGCAGCAGCGGCACCCAGAGCTGCTCGCTCGCGTGAATGCGTGCCGAGAATTCCGCCTGCCCTCCCTGACAGGGTTGCAGACCCGCCTTGATGAGAGGATCACGTACCGCGCCTTGCGCCAGTGCAGCCGAGATCCGGTTCGCAAGCAAAGACACCGCGGCCTCGGGCGTGCCCTTAGGCGCAAACAGCCCGATCCAGGAATTTGCGTTGACCGCGGGGAAACCCGCTTCCTCGATGGTGGGCACCGAGGGCAATCCCGCCTTGCGCTTCGAATCCAGCACCGCGAGCGGCCGCACCTTGCTATCGCCGTAGGTCAATGGATCCACCACGAAATCAACGTTGCCTCCCATCACTGCCGCTGCCATCGGACCGCCGCCGTTGTAGGGAATTTGTACGCCGGTGATTCCCAGGCGGTTCATCATCAGCTCTGCTCCAAGATGCATGGCGGAGCCCACGCCGACCGAGGCGTAATTGAGTTTGCCGGGATTGACCCGGGCAAAGCCCACCAGATCGGCGGTCGACTGAAACGTCGAGGTCGCGGGCACCTTCAGCGCCATCACTGCCTCGACCATGCAACTCACAGGAACGAAATTTGCGGGCTCAAAACCCGGTTTCGGGTAAAGCAGCTGGTTGTGGACCATCAATCCAAGATTCCCCATCAGCAGCGTATAGCCGTCGGCCGCCCCGCGCTCGACACTTGCCGCTGCGATGTTGCCGTTGGCACCTGGACGGTTTTCGACTACGAATGGCTGGCCGAGATCTTTTTGCAAACGCTCGCCAAAGACGCGGATCACCAGGTCGTTGGCGCCACCGGGCGCGAACGGCACGATCACCCGCACCGGTTTTGTGGGGTAGACACTTTGCGCCAGAACCCCGGTGGCGGCAAACAAGGCAGCGGCGAAAATACCAGTGCGAGCCCTGCGATGTCCCCACTTGACCGCAGCGCCAGCAGCCGGATTGCCCTTCACTTGATCATTCATAAGCTCATCCTTCATGCTCTCTCCTCTTCGTATTACGTCGTCAGCCATGAATAGGCGTGGCAGCCGGCGATGCCAGATGGATCGACTCCATCTCAACTAGCAAGACGCGCAGCAAACCAGTCGGCCACCAGCGCATCCTTTTCCTCGGAATGGTTGTACAGACAGTGCTCTCCGTCATCCCAGATCACCAGTTCCTTGTCCAGGGTGGGGGCTTCGTCGTAAAGGCGGCGGGCGTTCTCCAGCAGGAAAATGCGGTCAGGCTCGCCATGCAGTACCAGCAACGGACAATCGATGCGATTGTCATCGCCGGTCACCGAGAGTGCAGTGATCAGATCTGGCGCAGAAATGCGCGCCTCTGCGCCAACCATTGCCTGCAGCTTTTCCACGATCGCTGGAAAGCGCTCGATGACTTCCGCCGGCGTCGCAGATCCCCCATTCACGCAGCAGGCGGCGAGGCGCCGCTCACGCGAGGCTGCAAATGCCGCAAACGAGCCTCCCATGCTGTTGCCCCAGATGCCGACCCTTGGCGACAGTCGCTCGTCATTTGTCAGGCGGTCAAGCATTGCGCCAACGGCGCGATCCACATCCTCTGCGAGATACAGACCACTAATAAGCCGCGTCTCGCCCTGCCCAGGCAATTCTGCCAGTAGCACGGCGATGCCGCGCTCAAGCAGATGGCGGGCACCTTCCTGGTACTCCTCACGCCATCCGTCCGCGCCGCCGATGATGATCACCACGGGCGCGCGTTCCTGCCGCGCCGGGCGTAACAGCCAGGCACACAGGTACGAGCCGCGAAACGCTATCTCCAGGTGCTCGCCCGGCGGCTCTTCCAGCACCGCAGCGCGACCGAAAGCGGCAACCAGCTTGGCATAGAGCCCCCGCTTTACGTCGGTGTCACTCGGAAATGCACTTTGCGCGAACCGATAACACGCCGTCGCCCGCCGGAAAAATGTGCGCGCCGTGATGCGACGATCCAGCGAAAGCGCATTCTCGGCCTGCGCAATGTTGCGATCCCCCAGCCACTCCCCCACCTGGTGCCACGCATAGCCGCCGCCAGCCAGTTCGTGCAGTCGGGTCGCATCCCAGCGTTCCATGCCATTACCCAACAGCCGGGTAAGCGGCATCGCGCGGCGATGGCGCTCCGCCTCGCGCCGCGCCTCTTCAGTATCTGAGCGCGTCAGTCCCTTGGGGGGCTCACCGTAGCGCAGGTGACGAATGGTCATGCGGGGCAACCCACGGCTTGCGCCAGTCGGAGCGCCAGTGCCCCCAGGTCTGACACTGTTTTTGCCGTGCCCGCAACGAAACGGTCCGGGCGGATGATCACCGCCTGGGCATCGAGCCGGGCGAGCCATGCCTGGATCTCCGCGCCTTCGGCGGAAATCACCGTTGCATCGAGTCGTCGCCATGCATCGCGAACATCGGCGCCTGCCCGATCCAGCAGCGATTGCTCGCCGATGACGGCAAATCGATAACCAACCGCGTCGTCTAAGAGCCGCCCGTCGACAAGATGCGGCTGCGGAAACAAAGTGCCCGCCGGAACCGGGCCATCATGAATACCGGCACCAATAGGCAGTGTGCGTACCTGCGGCACCTGCTCCGGGCCCTCCGTGGCAAAGCTGCGGTCGCGCCGCGCTGCAACCTCACGGTCAGTAGTCTGAATAACCGCGCCCAACCTGACAGCAAGTTCGATCACGGCGCCTACATGGGCTTTGCGTTCCGGGCCGTAGGTATCGAGCAGCGACGGCGGTGAGTCGCCACGCACCACCCTTGCCAGCTTCCAGCCGAGATTGAAAGCATCCCGGGCGCCAGCGCACAGGCCCTGGCCCAGAAACGGCGGCATTTGGTGCGCAGCATCGCCCGCGATGATGAGGCGGCCCCGTCTCCAGGTTTCAGCTACAAGCGAATGAAAGGTATAAATCACGGCGCGCTCCAATTGCGCGTCCTGCGGGCCGACCCAGCGCGAAACCAGCGGCCAGAAGACTTCCGGCCGGGTCATGCGCGCCTGATCGTCGCCCGGCATTACCATGATCTCCCAGCGCAACCGGTCTCCGCGCGGATGGATGTAGGTCATCGGCCGTGCCGGGTCGCAGAACTGGGTGGTGTATTCGGGCAAAGCGACCGGCCTGGTGCGAATCAGATCGAGCACCAGCCACGGCTGGTGCAACCCAAAGTCGTATTGACGCGTGCCAATCAGCCTCCTTACCAGTGAACGCGCGCCGTCGCAACCCACGACGTAGCGCGCCTGTACTTCGCGCAATTCGCCGTTGGCGAGATCCTCGACCCGCAGAGTCACTGACTGGGGCGACTCATCGATGGCAAATACATCGTGGCGCAGGTACACCGCCACGTTCGAAAACCGCTCTACGCCGCGCCGCAGGCACTGTTCCAGATCGGGCTGATGAAAGTAAAGGTCGTCGAGCCAACCTTGCGGCCCGGGCGCAGTCGGGCCTGGCCGCTCCACCAGCATGTCACCCGCAGCATTGACGAAACGCATCCCCTTCCACGGCACAGTGATCGCCTCGACTTCGACCGCGAGCCCCAGCGTCTGCACGATGCGCATCACCTCTCCGTCGATATGACCGGCGCGGGGAGCGTGATATACGCCGGCCTCGCGCTCGAACACCGCCACAGACAGTCCCGCAGCACCAAGCAGATTGGCGAGCACTTCGCCCACCGGACCGTATCCGACAATGGCGACATCAACGTCCGCTGCCTCCGGGGGGGTCATACCGAATCCGTCCCGATACGATGAGTTGCACCCAGTGAGTCCATCGCCTGCGCTTTCAAGCAAATCGACATCGTGACTCCCCCACTGATCCAAGTCGGAATATGTTCAATTGTTATCACAATACGCGAATTATTAAATAATTACAAGTCACCTCGAACATCCGGTCAGCATGTCAGAATTGGTGCTGAAGTCATTCCGGAACAAACATGCCCTCCAGTTCGTACAAGATGCTTACCGTGCTCGACCTGTATAGCGCCGAGATGCCGGTGTGGACCGTCGAGGCCATTGCCACACAATTGCATTGCTCGGTGGCCACGGCTTACCGCTACGTCGGTAATCTGTGCGCAGCTGGCCTGCTGACGCGAGTGACTGGGGGAAGTTATGTTCTGGGAGCACGCATCGTTCAGCTCGAACTGCTGATGCGCGAGGTCGACCCTATTGCTGCCATCGGGCGGCCTCTGATAGGCGCCCTGGTCGCGCAGACGGGGTGCGACGTGCTCCTGTCAAATGTCTACGGCGACCAGCTTGTGAACGTCCTTCACGAGCGCGGCAGCGAGATGCTGCCGATTTCATTCGTGCGCGGGCGCCCGCACCCGATGTTCCGTGGCGCGATGGCGAAAGCAATTCTCGCTTTTATGAAACGTTCTCGTATTTTGCGAATATACAAATCTCACGCGGATGAGATTGCTGTCGCAGGTCTAGGTGACAGCTGGATAGCGTTCTGGCGTGCGCTGCAAGTGAGTCGAAAGCGTGGTTACGCTGAAAGCCTGGGCGAACTGGATCAAGGAGTGGTGGGGCTCGCAGCCCCGGTGTTCAACGGTCCAGACGTGCTTGGCAGTATCGGGTTGGCGCTTTCCGAAGAGCGGTTAAAGCTTATGAATGCTGCGCATCTCGCCAGTCTGGTGGTCGATTGCGCCGCACAACTGAGCCGCGGCGTCGAGAGCATCGCGCATCCGAAAACTGCGGTGATCAAACCGCAAAGCAGTTGAAACCCGGAGAAATTGTCTGACTGCACGCTGGCTCGCTTCAATCGGACGGGAATCCTGCGCACCCGCCATCAGCCGTTCAGAATCACGCACCAAACCCTTTAGTCGGGAAACGCCGGCATCACCCGGGTGCCGAACAACTCCAGCGTGCGCATCGCCTCCTCTTCGGTGGCACCGCCGAAGTTGATGTGCATGGAAGGTTCCACCGGTCCGAAGCGATCCGCACTTGCGCGCAGCTGTTCGATGACCTCCGCAGGCGAACCCACATAGGCGCCGCCTTTGGCGATCACATCGTCGGGCTTGGTGGAGATGATACCTTCGACCATCTTCTCGTAGCCCGCGTAATGCGGCGACGAGGTGTTGCGCCATGACAGCACCGCCTCCGAAAACGTCTCGACATAGCGGCTCATGATGCGGTTGAAAGTTTTGCGCGCCTTCTCGCCCGACTCGTCGACACAGGCAAACATCGATACCTGCACCTTTTCCTCACCCGGCTTGTGGCCGGATTCACGCCATACGCGCCGGTAGGTGGCGACGAGTTCCTGCAGGGTGCCCGGCTTTCCCGCATAGGGCACGATCATCACATTGAATCCGTTCTTCGCCGCATAGACGAAGGACTCCTCGGTGGTGATGGCGGCAATCCAGATCGGCGGATGCGGCTTTTGCACCACGCGCGGCATCAGGCGCACGTCCTTGAACTGCCAGAATTTTCCGTCGTGGTCGATGCTCTGCTCGGTCCAGAGGCGGCGGATCACCGCAATCGACTCTTCCATGCGCGCGCGGCTATCCTCCATCGAAACGCCGTACACCTCGAACTCCTTGGGAAGAAACGCGCGGCCGAAACCCGCATCGAGACGTCCATG
>CAIUKQ010000335.1 GCA_903899705.1 uncultured beta proteobacterium | reverse complement strand
GATGGAAAAAGAAGAAAAGTAAGTGAAGCAAGAGTAAGACTGCGCAACACGCAGTTCACAAAAATGGCCGGGGTTACTCCCGGCCTTTTTTATTTGCACGCCCCGCCGCGCGGGAGCATCGGCGTGCACGTTGCGTAGGGGACCGGGATGGCCTTTCTTCGCCTTCAGTGACGGATGTAATATTCGCCACGCCCACGCCCACGGAAGCGGATAAGAATGAAACAACCCATGAAAAAATGCGCAATGCATTTCACAGCACACGCCCTGCCGGTCATGTGCCTTCTCGCGATTTCGCCCTTTGCACTGTCGCAAGCCTACCCCGCCAAGCCGGTGCGCCTGATCACGCAGTTCAGCGCGGGCTCCAGCGGCGACACGCTACTGCGCACTTTTGCGCAACCGTTTTCGGACATCCTGGGGCAGCAGTTGGTGGTGGAAAACAACGCCGGCGCCGGCGGAATTCTGGCCGCCCAGCAGGTGGCTCGCTCGGCACCCGATGGCTACAACCTGCTGGGCGGAACCTCCGCCACACAGGTGATCCGTCGCTTCATGTCGAAAACCATGCCCTTCGATCCGGCAAAGGACTTCACACCAATTTCGCAATTGATCGAGTCGACGACAGTACTTGTCGCCGCACCCTCGCTGCCTGCGGGCAATCTGCGCGAGCTCATCGCCTATGCAAAGGCGAATCCGGGAAAGATCGCCTATGGCACGTCGGGCGTCGGCAGCGAGCATCATCTCTCCGGCGAGCAGATCACGCAGATCACAGGCGCACAGATGGTGCATGTCCCCTACAAGGCCAGCCTTCAGGCTCTGCTGGATGCCGCAGCCGACCGTCTGCCCATGACGTTTGCCATATTGTCGGTGGCACAGCCGCAGGTGAAAGCGGGCAAGGTAAGGTTCATTGCCGTGGTGGGAGAAAAACGCTCTGCCCGCCTGCCCGATGTGCCGGCCCTTGCGGAGGCAGTGCCCGGATTCGAGACTCCGCCCAGCTGGGTCGGCATACTCGGCCCCGCAAAAATGCCCGCGCCGCTGCTCGCCCGCATCAGCTCGGACATCATCAAGGCGATGAATCTGCCTGAGACCCGTCAGAAACTCGAGGCGCAGAGTCTGGATGTGGTCGCCAGCACCCCCGATGAATTCGCGGCGAAGATCCGGCGCCAGACCGAACTCGTGGCAAAGATCGTCAAGGCAGCGGGCATCGAGCCCACCGAGTAGAGTCCGCATCATTGCTGCACAGTGGGTCGCTTGGTGAGCGATCCGGCCCGGGCAAACCGACGTAAGAATCCGCGCGAAAGGTAAAATCCTGCAGATGCGTACCCATCACTTTTCCGCAGTCATTCCGGTCATCGTCGCCGCCATCGCGGCAGTCGTCCCGGTACCGGCCCCGGCGCAAACCTGGCCTGCGAAGCCGCTTCGCATCCTCATCTCCTCGGCGCCCGGGGCGACCAGCGACACGGTCAGCCGCGGCGTTGCCGAGCAATTGTCGAAATCCCTCGGGCAGCCGGTGATTGTGGACAACCGGGTGGGCGCCGATGGCATGATCGGCATGGAGGCCTGCGCCAGGGCCGCGCCCGATGGCTACACGCTGTGCGCGACAACCAGCAACGTCATCATCTGGAACATGGTGCTGCGCTCGAAACTGCCCTATGACAGCCTGCGTGACTTTGCACCGGTGATGCACGCGGGATTTTTTGACAGCACCCTGGTGGCCAACGCATCACGCTCCTACAACAACGTGCGCGAACTGATCGCCTTTGCAAAGGCCAACCCCGAAAAGGTGAACTGGGGCCACTTCGGCGTCAACAGCACCGGCTACATGTACATGTCGTACTTGAAGAAAAGCCGCGGTGCGCCGTTTTTCGCGGTGCCCTACAAGACCCAGCCGCAGAACATGCTCGCGCTGGTGTCCAATGAAACCGACCTTACCGTCACAGCGATCAATACTGCGGCGCCGCACATCAAGTCGGGAAAACTGAAGGCACTCGCCGTTACGTCGGCCAAACGCGTGGACTGGCTGCCGAATGTGCCCACCTTCGAGGAAGAGGAGATCAAGCTGCCGCTGCGAAGCTGGGAGGGCTATCATTTTCCGATCGCGGTGCCGCGCGAGCTGGTGGAACGCATGAACACGGAATTGCGACGTGCCTATGACACTCCCGCGTTCCGCACCAATGTGGTCGAACGCGTCGGACTGGTGCCCAACACCGGCACCCCAGAGACCTTTGACCTGCACATACGCACCCAACTCAAGGCGGTGGGCGAACTGGTGAATTACCTGGGCCTCAAGCCCGAGTAAATCCGGGTTTGCGCGGCACGGATAGTATGACGGCCTGATTTTCTTTCCGGATGGTGCCCACGATGAACCTGAAGCTTCAGACCGTTTTCGTCCACGCCCTGGGGTTTGCGCTTTGCGCAGGATTCATCGACGGCGCCTGTGGACAGCAGCGAACCGTCCCGCCGGATGGCACACCCTCGTATCCGGTGAAATCAATACGCATCGTCACGCCCTACACGTCAGGCTCTCCGGTCGATGTTCTCGCGCGGGTTGTTGCGCAGGATCTGTCAATCCAGATCGGTCAGGGCGTCATCGTTGAGAACCGGCCCGGCGCCGGCACCACCATTGGCAACAAGATGGTTGCCGCTGCGCCGCCTGACGGCTACACGCTGCTGATCTCCGGCACCGCCAATGTTGCCTTTACGCCGTCCCTGTATCCCGATGCCGGTTACGACGCCCTGAAGAGCTTTGCCCCCGTCGCCACGCTCGTGGTCTGGTCACATGTGCTGATTGCGACCAACCAGCTGCCGGCTAAAACTCTTCCCGAACTCGTGACTCTCGCCCGGGCACGACCGGGGAAGATCACCCTGGGATATGGCCTTGCCACCGTTCCGCACATTCTCGCGGAAACCCTCAAAGGCGCCGCCAAAATCGACATCTCGGGCATTCCGTTCAAGGGCGGCGCACAGGCGGTCTCCGAAATGCTCGGCGGCCGGATCGATCTGAACATCGGAACGGTGGCGACGCTCCTGCCGCTGATACGCGCGGGCAAGGTGAGGCCGCTGGCATTCACTGGCCGCACACGCAGCGTGGACCTGCCCGATGTGCCGACCACCGCAGAAGGCGGCTACCCCGATGTCGGGTTCAATCCGGATGTGTGTTCCGCCATGTTTGCGCCTGCCGGCACACCTGTGGCAATCATCAACCGCCTGAACGCCGCGGTGAATGCCGGCCTCGCCTCACCGGAACTCAAGGCCACCTTCGTCAAATTCGGCATGGAACCGAAATCAGGGTCTCCGCAGGAACTCGCCAGCTTCATGGTCGAACAGGTGCGCAAATGGCCCGGCATCATCAAGGCCACCGGCGTGAAACCTGAATAAGACGGACACTGAGATTCCGCAGGAAACTGGCATGGCCTTACCAATCCACAAATTTTTCATGTATTTCAATAACTTGCGATCAGGCAGCCGGAAAGCCCTCCTAATCTCCGCAGTCGCAACAGGCGTGGGCGCGGCCCTTCCCGCGGCCGCAGCGGAACCCGTCGTCAATGCGCTGACCACCTGCTGGTCCTGCCATGGACAGAATGCCCGGCCCAAAGATGCGAGCATCCCCGTCATCCAAGGACAGCGGGCGGACTATCTCGCGGACCAGATGAGCGCTTTTGCGCGCGGCGAGCGCGCCAACGCCAAAACCATGTCGGCGCAGATGAAGGCGCTCAGCGCCGCGGAGCAGGGTCTGATCGCGAACTTTCTCGCGGGTCAGTAAAGGCCACCGGGTGCCACGCGACTGCCCAAACACACCTATCATACGTTTTCAACCGGGCCGCACCGGTCATCAATCTCGGGGGTCAATCATGAAAAACCGCCTGTTAGTTCTGGCTTCTTCGACCACCCTCCTTGCCGCCGGCATCGGCGCCGCATTGGCGATTGACGTCCGCAGCGGGCGATCCGCCTACGGTGACTGGCACAGTGACACGCCAGGCACGATTCGCAAGATTCTTGCGGCGGATGTCGAGGCTCCCCTGGCCACGCCCTCGACACCGAACCGATCCAGGGTCGTGCCGAAGCCGGATGATGCAAAACTGCAGACCATGCCAGGCTTCAAGGTCGAAGAACTCGCAACCGGACTGACCGGTGCGCGCGCTCTTCGAGTCGCGCCCAACGGCGACGTTTTTGTTTCGCAAAGCCGCCCCGAAGGAAAAATCGCCGTCATCCGCATGAGCAAGGGCGGGGACAAACTGGTGACCACTTATTCGGCGGGACTCAAGGACGCCTATGGCATGGCCTTTTATCCGCCCGGGCCCAATCCCAAATGGGTCTACGTGGGAATGGAAGGCAAGGTCGTGCGCTTTCCGTACAAGACAGGCGACATGAAGGCCACTGCCGAACCTGAAACCATTATTTCGGATCTCCAGATTGGCGGCAGCCACTGGACGCGCGACATCGCCTTCTCTCCCGATGGAAAGGTCCTGTACGTGGCGGTTGGTTCCAGCGGCAATGTGGCAAGCGACATGGGAGACAGGCCCGACATCGCCAAATGGGAAAAGGAACACGCAGCCGGCGCGGCCTGGGACAAGGAGGAATGGCGCGCCAATGTGCTTACCTACACCCCCGAGGGCAAGAACAAACAGGTCTACGCTTCGGGAATCCGCAATTGCTCCGGGCTCACGGTGCAACCGGGAACGGGCACTGTTTTCTGCGCCACCAATGAGCGCGACCTTCTGGGCGACAACACGCCGCCCGACTACGTCACCAGCGTCAAAAAAGGCGGCTTCTACGGTTGGCCCTGGTATTACATCGGCAGCAATGAAGACACCCGACCGGGCGGCGGACAGCGTCCCGACCTGAAGGGCAAAGCCATTGTGCCGGACGTGCTCATGCAGCCGCACTCGGCCCCCTTGAGCGTGACATTCAATACCGGATCCATGTTTCCACCCGAGTGGAAGGGTGACGCGTTCGTTGCGCTGCACGGCTCCTGGAACCGGTCACTGCATACCGGCTACAAGATTGTTCGCCTGCCGGCCAAGGGCGGCAAACTCACGGGCGAATATCAGGACTTCGTTCTGGGTTTCACCGCCGGTGAAGAAAACGTCTGGGGCCGCCCGGTTGGCGTATCGTTCGCCGCCGATGGTTCGCTGCTGTTCAGCGATGACGGCAATGGCGTGGTCTACCGGGTGACCTACAGCAAGGGCAACTGATCCGTCAGCCTTAAAAAATATTTTGACGAACGGAGGCAGGCAATGGCGTTTCGGGTAACTCTCCAGCCCAGCGGGCACACCTTCGAAGTGGAGGAAGGCAAGCGCGTTCTCGATGCCGGCCTCGAAGCAGGCTTCGCCATGCCCTACAGCTGCCGCGCAGGAACCTGCCGCACCTGTCGCGGCAGGATCATCGAAGGGACAGTGGAGTACGGCACCAACATGGTGAGCGATGCCTACCTCCCGCCCGAACACCGGGCCATGGGACTGGCCCTGCTGTGTTCTGCGGTGGCCACCAGCGACCTCGTCATTGAACTGAAGGAACTCTCACTTGTGGGCATCAAGCCCCGGATGGTTCCCTGCCGCGTCAAGCAGTTGCATAAACCCGCCGCCGATGTCGCGATCCTCGATGTCAAGCTGCCGATGAACGAGAACTTCATGTTTTCGCCCGGCCAATACATCGATTTCATCATGAAAGACGGAAGACGCCGCAGCTACTCGATCGCCACCACGCCCAGCGTCGAGGGCACCACCGATCTGCAGTTGCACATCCGCCACACGCCAGGCGGCGCTTTCACGGACCATGTGTTCGGCTCCATGAAGGAGCGCGATCTGCTGCGATTCGAAGGACCGCTGGGCACGTTCTACCTTCGGGAAGACAGCACGAAGCCGGTCATCCTTCTGGCGAGCGGCACCGGATTCGCGCCAATCAAGGCCATCGTTGAATATGCGCTGCGAAAGAAGATCGCCCGTCCGATGACACTGTACTGGGGCTGTCGCGCGAAGGCCGACCTCTACCTGCTCGATCTGCCGCAGCAGTGGGCGCAGGAGAACCCGGGATTCCGGTTCATTCCGGTGCTCTCGGATGCGGCGCCTGGCGACGCATGGTCGGGACGCAGCGGATTCGTGCACAAAGCGGTGATCCAGGATTTTCCCGACCTCTCCGGCCACCAGGTTTATGCATGCGGTGCGCCGGTGATGGTGGAGGCGGCACGTGGGGATTTCACCGCACAATGCGGATTGCCGGAGGACGAGTTTTTTGCCGATTCATTTTTGACCGAGGCCGACAAGGCCCGCGCGCCCGCCTGACAGCGCGCAGGCCTCAAGGCCACTCACCCAGAGGAGGAAGTGAAATGCAGATCAACGAGGCAGCGTTCGAACCGAACAACAAGAACTCCGTGGTAAGGCCCTATGTCATGTCGCACGGCACCATGGAGTGCTACAGCCTCAAGGAGTCACGGAAGTTCTATGAGGAATTCCTCGGCATGGAATGCGTCCGGCATGCCAAGCCCGCAATGGCGGTGCGTTGCGGCTTGAAGTTTCACATCGTCTGCGTCGAGGTCGGCGCGGCGGTGCACCCCTGCAACGTGCTCAACCACTGGGGGCTGGATGTCGGCAGCCGCGCCGAGGTCGATCGCGTTCATCGCGAGGCCATTGCCGGGAAGGACAAATTCAAGATCAAGCAGGTGCTGGACGTTGTCGACCAGCACGGCGTGTATTCCTTCTACCTCGAGGACCTGGACCACAACTGGTGGGAGGTCCAGAGCTACGACGGTTTCCAGCACGACGACATGTACGACTTCGGCGACCGCTTTTCAATGGAAGAGGACTCCGACCTCCACAACCTGAAGGAACTGGATATTCAGTCCTCGAAGTGAAAGCCGGCGTCCACAATGCTTTCGGGCGCGATGGCGGCGACCCCGGCATTGCGGGCGTGAAATTCGCACTCGGTGCGAAGTGAGTCCATCGACAGGCCGGCCGTCCAGCGTTCGCCCATGAGGTCGTAACAGCGGGTGGCGGTGACGGCATCAAGGTGAAAATGGGAGGCGATGAATGCAACCGCCGCCTCCCTGTCCGTTTTCAACGCCGTGACACCTCGCGTATAAGCCCGCACCATGGCTTGCACCAGCGGGCGCCTTTCCGCGATGGTCTTTGTGGTGGTCACCATGCCGTGGCTCGCCGTGCCCGGAAAGTGGCTGCTCAATTCCGTCAGTGATTTGTAACCCTTGGCGTGTAATAGAAATGGCGTGGGCGGCGAGGCGATGAGTGCCGAATAGACACCCTCTTCGAATTTTCCGATCCGGTCCGCCATGGTGTCGCCCGGTTCCTGTGGGACCACGAAGACATCCCTGTCAGGCACCAGGCCATTGTTTTCCAGGAAACGGCGGGACTGGATTTCCGGCGTCGATCCTGCCGCAGGCACGCCGATTCTCCCGCCCCGCAGATCCTGCAGACCCTGAACGGCTTGCGGAACAATCAGGTCGTGCAGGGGATCGTTGAGCACCTGCAGCACGATGCGAAGTTCAGTCGGCCCCGTCAGCGCCGCCTGGATCACACACTCATTGGCCGCCCCGAAATCCGCCTCGCCGCTTTGCACCGCCTGGGTGTTGCGCAGACCCGGGCGGACGATGACCTTGACATCGAGGCCCTCGTTGCGGAAATAGCCCTTCTCGATCCCGAACAGGTAATTGCACAGGTTCAGGGTCGGCGCCATGATGGCAAGGCTTACGGTTTCATTCGACATGACGCATTTCCCGGAATTTGATTGTTGACCAGACCTGCAATACCGCTAGAACAGATGCACCATGGTCGGCCAGCCTATGCCGATGACGCAGAATGCGATGCCGATGAGACCCAGGCCCGCCGACACCCACACCAGCGCCACCACGCCGGTGATCACCTCCGCGGATGCGACCACAATCGCGATCTGCACTGCCGCCGAAGCAATCTCGAAATTGTGATGCGCGGCCAGTGACACATCGCGCCTTTTCTCGGCGGCAAGGGCCCGCTCCATCAACTCCTTGCGACCTTCCCCGGTGCCGGGCTCCGACTGGTAACGCGCTTCATTCGCCTTCCAGTCGGCGATGCGCTTCTCCATGGATTCCTTCAACTTCGAATCGGTCACCCGCGGCAATTCAACCTCGAGTTCTTCGGCGGCGGTTTTCAGCACGGTGCTGCGTATGGTCTTCGCCTGAAAGAAATTCCACAGGTTCGCTGCTTCGATATTGACATTCAAGGCGGTGGTCTGCGCTGCCTTTCCCAGCGTCTCGGAAATCGCCAGCACCAGCGCCAGCACCGAGATGAGCATTGCGATTTTTCTATTGGACGGGTCTACCTGACCGTGGCCTCCGGACATGTACGGCTCCTTGAAAGGTTATCGTTGAAAAGGCTGCTATTTTCGCCGGCTTATGTTGTGGATTGAAGTCATCGGTCACCCCCGGATTACTGTGTCGGAGACTGTGTGCCCTGAAGCAACCTAGTGAGTTGCGCCAAGCATACGTTCGACGTACCTCGCAATCATGTCGACTTCGAGATTGACCCTGGAACCCGGCTTGAGAAGCTTCAGGGTGGTGACCGACACCGTGTGCGGGATCAGGTTGATTTCGAATTCCGGCCCGTCGACGTTATTCACCGTCAGACTCACACCCTGTATGGCAATGGAACCCTTTCTCGCGATGTAGCGTGCCAGCGCATCCGGAGCACGAATACGCAGCAGCATGCTCTCGCCGGCGGGCTCGAATTTCACAACCTCGCCCACGCCGTCCACATGCCCGGACACGATGTGCCCGCCCAACCGGTCCGACAGGCGAAGCGCTTTCTCCAGATTGACCTCACCTGCCGCATCAATGCCGACAGTGCAGGCCAGTGTCTCGGCCGAAACGTCAGCCTCGAACGAGGTTGCGCCCTTCACCACCACCGTCAGGCAAACGCCATTGACGGCTATGGAATCGCCAATCGCGACATCGTCCATCCCAAGGCGCGAAGCTGAGATGCCCAGCCTGACGCCGCCCTCGCGTTTGTCGATCTTGCTGATGCGGCCGAGGGCCGCGACGATGCCTGAGAACATGCTTCTATGACTCCCGCTTCGTTGAATTCCGGATCAATTTTTCATTCGCATCCTGATGCGGACATCGTCGCCCACAGTGGCGACTTCCGCAACCACCAGTCGCGCGGCCTTTGCGAGCTCTGTCACTTCGGGCAGGTGAAACATGCCCTGGCCGGCGTCACCGATCAGCATCGGGGCCAGATAGACGAGCAATTCATCCACGCAACCCTCGCGCAGCATGGAACCGTTCAGCTTTGATCCCGCCTCCACATGCAATTCATTCACGCCGCGCCGAGCCAGTTCCGAGAGCATGTCGGGCAACTCCACCTTTCCGTTGGCGTTGGGCAGCATCACGATCTCCGCGCCCCGGGCGGTAAGCACGGCGGCGCGCTCCGGCTGCGGCCCGCCGGCGAATACCAGCGTCCTGCCGGACTGGAACAGCTTTGCTTCGGGCGGCGCCTCCAGTCGGCTGTCGATCAACACCTTCAGGGGCTGGCGGGGCGTCTGCACCGCGCGCGCACTCAATTGCGGGTCGTCCTCGCGCAGGGTCCCGATGCCTGTGAGCACCGCGCAGGCTCGCGCCCGCCAGTGATGGCCGTCGTCGCGCGCCGCCTGCGACGTGATCCACTGGCTTTGCCCGTTGGCCAGGGCCGTGCGACCGTCGAGACTTGCCGCAATCTTCATGCGCACCCAGGGCCTGCTGCGCGTCATGCGGGAAACAAATCCGATATTGATTTCCCGTGCATCGGATTCGAGCAAGCCCTGCTCGACCCGGATGCCCGCGTTCATCAGGCGTGCAAATCCCTGCCCCGCGACCAGGGGATTGGGATCCAGCATGGCCGCAACGACACGCGTCACACCAGCCTCGATCAGCGCCTCGGTGCAGGGCGGGGTGCGGCCGTGGTGATTGCAGGGCTCCAGCGTCACGTAGGCGGTCGCACCCCTGGCGCGCTCGCCGGCCTGGCGCAGGGCATTTACCTCCGCGTGTGCCTGACCTGCCGCTTCATGCCAGCCTTCACCCACCAACGCACCATCGCGCACGATCACGCAACCGACGCGCGGATTGGGGCTCGTCGAATACAGGCCGCGCGCTGCCAGACCCAGGGCCCGGGCCATGTATTCGCGGTCGATTTGCGAGAAATCCATAGCGTCAAAGAGTAACAGCAGCCGGAGGACCCGTGGGCCGGCATTGCGGGATAATCCGAATTGGTTCTCACCCCGGCTCCCGGATTCCCATGCCCCAATTGATTGCTGCCAACGGCACCACCACGCTGAACCTGACGCTCGCCGTCTGCGATTACGAACACACGCGAGAAATCGCCCAGGGCATCGTGCGCGCCGACGGCATCACGCTCACGCCGCTGGTGTTCCCCTCGATCGAGGAGATCACCTTCCGCTTCACGCGCAACCTTGAATGGGATGTCTCGGAGTTATCGTTTGGCAAGTACATCGCCATGGCCGGCCAGGGCAAGGCGCCCATGATCGCGATTCCCGTATTTCCGTCGCGCATGCACCGGCATTCGGCGATTTACATTCGCACCGATCGAGGCATACGCTCGGCCAAAGACCTCGAAGGCCGGACCATCGGCATTCCGGAATGGGCGCAGACGGCGGGTATCTACGTGCGCGGCTTCCTGGGAGAGGAATACGGCGTCGATTTGAGATCCATCCGCTGGGTGCAGGCCGGCGTGGATGAAGCCGGCCGCGCGGAGAAGGTCAAACTGAACCTACCGCATGGATTTCGCTATGAATCAAAGCCGGAGACCACGCTCTCGGCCATGCTGGAATCAGGCGAAGTCGATGCCGTCATTTCCGCCAAGGTGCCCTTGGGCGTGGCGCGCGCCGGCGCCAAAGTGGCCCGCCTGTTCGACGACTGCCGTGCCGAAGAAGCGCGACTCTTTGCCAAGACCGGGGTCTTTCCGATCATGCACCTGATCACCCTGCGCCGCGATGTCTACGAGCAATACCCCTGGATTGCGATGAACTTGTTCAAGGCTTTCGAGGAATCCAAGCAGCGCTGCCTGAAACTGATTGCCGACTACACCTGCTCGCGACTGCCGCTGCCGTGGGGCGCGACCCTTGTCGAGGAGATCACCAGGGGCTTTGGCAAGGACCCCTACCCTTACGGCATCGAGGCGAGCCGAACCACTCTGAATGCGTTCTGCCGCTATGCGCATGAACAGGGTGTGACACCTTCGCGGATGACACCCGAAGATTTGTTTGCGCCCGAAGTGCAGGCCAGCACGCGGATTTGAGCGCAAACTGCAAATAAATCCCTAAACGGACAAAACAAGACCATGCCGCGCTGGTTCTCAGAAGCCGACGTCACCTCGTCCCTCACGCTCAGGACAGCCATCACCGCCCTGCAGCGCGTGCTGGTGGCCGAAGCTGCCGGCAATGCCGCCAACATGACCAAGACCCACCTCATGGTGGGCAAGAACGATGTGCTGCAGGCCTTTGGCGGATCCGTTGTATCAGAAGGCCTGTGCGGCACCAAGACCTGGGTGAACGTTGCCGGGAAATCACAGACGGTATTGATCCTTTTTTCCCTGGTGGACGGCTCCCTCAAGGCAGTCTTCGAAGCCACGGCGCTGGGCCAGATGCGCACGGCGGCCATGTCCGGCGTGGGCACCGACTGGATGGCGCGGCCCGATGCCGACGAAATGACCATCATCGGTACCGGCAAGCAGGCGCTGCCGCAGATCGCCGCCGTCGTGGCGGTGCGCCCGATCAGGCGCATTCGCATATTCAGCCGCACCGCGGAGAGCCGCGAAAAGCTGGCCATTGCGGCGCGTGCCGTATTCCCCCACATTGAGGTGGCCGCCGCCCAGAGCATGCAGGAGGCTCTGGAGGGCGCGCCCATCGTCACCCTGTGCACCAATGCCATGCAGCCCTTCTACACCGCGTCCATGGCGGCGCCGGGCACGCACATCAATGCGGTGGGCGCGATCGTGCCGGCCCGCGCCGAATTCACGGCAGACGTCTTTGCCCGTTGCGCATCCATTGCCGTGGACACGGTCGAGGGCGTGCGCGAACTCTCCCGTGAATTCATTGATCACTTTGGCGCCGGCCGCGAATCCTGGGACCGGGTGCGCCCGATATCGCAGGTCATTGCGTCAAATCAAAGACGCCCGAACGGTGCCGACCTCACACTGTTCAAGGCGATGGGGATGGGCATCGCGGATATCGCTGTTGCCATTGAAGTACTGAAAGCAGCCACCACGCGCGGCATCGGGCAGCATCTGCCCGAGCGTGTGCGCCAGGAACTCCCACTCGCAGCATCTGGAATCAACCCTTAAACTGATTTGCCGGACACCCAGGAGAGAGACCATGAGCCCATCACCCTTCATCGACCGCAGCGGCTGGACCCCCGCGCCGCTGGATTTGTGGGAACCGCTGCTCATCAGCAAGGAGCAGATCGATGCCGAAATCGAGCGTCTTGCAGCACAGCCGCGGCCTTCGAACGGCCGCAGGCAATCCCTGATCGTTCACCCGCGCTGGCGTGAACTCGGAGTCGGCCCCGGGCTCAATCCCGGGGTCACGGTCACGCTCGAGGTGCTCAAACCCGGCGAGGAAACGGCGCCCATCCGCCACAACTCCACGCAGATCAATTTCTGCATCCGGGGTTCGGGGGCTTCCATCATCAACGGCAAACGCATTCAGTACAAACTGCACGACACCTGGAATTTTCCCTCGATGGCGACCTACCGCCATATCAACGACTCGGGTGATGTCCACGCGCGCCTTTGCTACTCCAATGCGGCACTGCTGGAGAAGCTCAACGTGCACATCGTCGAGGACAATCCCCAGGAATCGCATCTGCATGCCGTTGAAGAGGAGAGGCCGCACGCCGCGGCCGCAGGCGCCGCACCGCCTCCCCAGACCGTGAAACTCGGCGATGACGGCGCGTATCTCATGCCCTATGAAGTGCTGATCAATCCCGAGCCCGTGGAATCAAGAGTCCTGCACTGGCCATGGCTTGGACTGAAGGCGGAACTGGACAAGCTGGGCGGCCTGGACAAGAACTACCGCGGACGCCGCCTGTACATGATGTGGAATCCAGCCACGGGCCGCCACAACGGCATCACGCCCAATTTCTTCGCCACCATCACCATTCGGCCGCCGGGCATCATTGACCGGCCGCACCGTCACACCTCGGCCGCGATCAACTATTACTTTTCCGGAACAGGATATTCGGTGGTGGAAAAGAAACGCTATGACTGGAAGGCGGGCGACCTGATGCTCTCGGCGCCGGGCTGGGGCATACACAACCACGCCTCCAACGACCAGCCCGTGTACGAACTGACAGTTCAGGACCAGCCGTTGATGATCTACATGGAGTCGCTGCTGTGGCAGGAAGACTTGAAGAAGCCCTGGCGGGTGCTGGGGACAGAATCGGGGTTCGAGACGAATCGCGACGCCGCTCTCACCAAATCGGCATGATTGGATAACCCTATGAATATCCTAGCAAAAATACTAGCAACAGCCATAGTCGCCACGCTGCTCGCGCCGGTTCAGGCGATGGCGCAATCCTATCCGGTCAAACCCGTGAAGATCGTGGTGCCAACCTCTCCCGGCGGTGCGACCGATGCCTTCTCGCGCGCACTGGGGCCGCGCCTCGCCGAAATCTGGGGCCAGAGCGTGGTCATCGAGAACCGCGCAGGCGCCAACCAGATCATCGGTTCCGAATACGTATCCAAGTCCCCGGGTGATGGCTACACGCTGCTGGTATCCGATGCGGCCTCCTTCGTGATCAACCCGCACCAGTACAAGAAACTTCCCTATGACGCCCTGAACGGATTCACCCCGATCACGGTGCTGGTGAAATTCCCGTGGGTGATTGCGGCCAATCCCGCCGTGCCCGCCAATACGTTCCAGGAACTGGTGTCGCTGGCGAAGGCGAAGCCTGGCACCCTGTCCTATGGCTCGTTCGGGCTGGGATCATCGGCGCATATCAGCGTCGAATACCTGAAGAACGCCGCCAACATCGACATCGTTCACGTGCCCTACAAGGGTTCCGCACCGGCGACCGTCGATCTTTTGTCGGGACAGATCTCCTTCATGATGGCGACACCACTGGTGTTTACGCAGCATGTCGCAAGCGGCAAGCTCAAATTCATCGCGGCCGCCACCGCCAGCCGTATTCCGATGTTGCCCAATCTCCCCACCATCGCCGAATCAGGCGTACCCGGCTACGAGGCCGGCACCTGGTTCGCACTGATGGGGTCACCGGGGATTCCGCATGACGTGACCGGAAAAATCTATTCCGACACCATGCGCGTACTGAACAACGCGGCGTTTCGCGAACAATACGTCACCAAGCAATGGTTCGAGGTGGTGGGCAACACGCCCGATGCATTCGCCGTCTATCTGAAATCGGAATATGCGCGCTGGGGCAAGCTGATCGAATTGTCGAAAGTAACCGTGGAATAGGACTCGCCATGCTATCGGAAGAGAAAAACAAGGTACTCACGCAGGTCGGCCCCGGCACCCCCATGGGCGAACTGCTGCGGCGTTACTGGCACCCGATAGGCGGCGCCAGCGAATTCGATCAAATTTCGGTCAAGCCTTTTCGTCTGCTCGGCGAAGACCTTGTCATCTACAAGGATCTTTCAGGCAACTTCGGCATGGTGGACCGGCAATGCGCGCATCGGCGCGCCGACCTGTCTTATGGCTTCGTCGAGACGCACGGCATACGCTGCAACTACCATGGCTGGAGCTTCGATGCCGCCGGCCGCTGTGTCGAGCAGCCGTTCGAAGACACGGTCAATCCGGGCAATCCGCAAAAGGAAAGAATCCGGCTCAAGGCCTACCCGGTGCGCGAACTGGCGGGCCTTCTGTGGGCCTACATGGGACCGCTGCCCGCGCCCGAACTGCCGGTTTATGACGCTTTCACCTGGGGGAACGGCTTTCGCGAGATTGTGATCTCGGACATTCCCTGCAACTGGATGCAGTGCCAGGAAAACTCCTGCGACCCGATCCACTTCGAGTGGATGCATGACAACTGGTCGACCCGACTCAAGGGCAAGACCGCGCCCTACGCTCCGAAGCACCTCAAGGTGAAATTCGAGGAATTCGATTACGGCTTTTTGTACAAGCGCATTCGCGAAGGCAGCAGCGAATCCAATCCCTACTGGACGGTCGGTCGTGTGGCGCTCTGGCCAAACGGCTTCTATCTCGGGCCACACTTCGGATGGCGCGTGCCCATCGATGACGAAAATTCCCTCAGCATCGCCTGGTTCTATATGCGCGTACCCAAAGGCCGCGAACCCTACGTGCAGGGCAGCGTGCCCACCTGGGTGAGCCCGATCAAGGACGAGAACGGGCGCTGGATATCCAGCCACGTGATGAACCAGGACATCGTCGCCTGGGTCGGCCAGGGGCGCATCGCCGACCGCACCAAGGAAACCCTGGGTGTGAGTGACCAGGGCATAGCGATGATACGCAAGCGCTTCTTTGACGATATCGAGGCAATGAAAGAGGGCAAGGATCCAAAGGGCGTAATACGCGATCCGGCCATCGGTCGCTACGTGGAACTGCCCTTCGAGCCGAAGAAGCCGCTGATTGAAGGAATCCGGATCGAGGATTACCCGAAGTATCCGACCATCAACGTGCGTCTTTCCGGATTCCGGCACATGGTCGGGCAGCCGCCGGAGGTTCGGCAGGCGTTCATCAAGGCCATGGGGATTTCGGAGAGCGGCCAGTTCCTCTGATTGAAGCGAGCTTCGGAGCTAGGGCTTTACGGCACTGAAAGCCTGACTCCAACGAGACGGTCAATACCAGGCAACACGACCGCGCTTCTTCTCGGTGCCAAGCAACGGCATGACCATGTCGGCAAAGCGATAGGCTTCCTCGATGTGCGGGTAGTTGCCGAGAATGAAGACTTCGGCGCCGGCCTTCTCGTATTCGCGCATCAGGGCCGCAACACCCTCGGGATCGCCGACCAGCGTCGTTCCGGTTCCCTGGCGTATCAGGCCTATGCCCCCCCACAGACCCGGGTAAATTTCAAAGGCGCGCGCGTCCTTTGGCAGTGCCTTGCCGGGCTTTATGAGCGTCGCCAGCAATCCGTCGCCTTCGGCATCGGTGTTGGCGAGTTTGTCCAGGCGGCGCTGCACCGCCTCCGCATCCATGCGGTCGTATTGCCATTGCGCCGCGGCCCAGGCTTCTTCCAAGGTTTCGCGAACGATGACGTAGGCACGGATGCCGAAGCGAAGTTTGCGGCCATGGGCTGCCGCCATTTCCTTCACCTTGGCCACCTTCTCCGCAAATATCGGCGGAGGAACCCCCAGGCTCAGCCAGCAGTCGGCATGCCGCGCGGCAAAGGCCAGGCCCGAGGCCGAACTGCCGCCCATCATCAGTTCGGGATAGGGTTTTTGCACCGATTCCATCAGCAGGGCGGCATTTTTAATGTTGACGTACTTGCCTTCATGCGTCACGGTCTCGCCGGTCATCAGACGCCGGAATATGCCCCAGTATTCCTCCGCCAGCGCGTAGCGTTCCTCGTGGTTGTCGGAAATGCCCAGCTTGGGCGCGCTGGGACCGGCTCCCATGATGATGTTGATGATGAGCCGGCCATTGGAAATCTGGTCGACACTCGCCGCCATCTGCGCAAGCCACAGTGGCGAGATCACTCCCGCGTATTGCGCGACGATGAACTTCATCTGCCGGGTGCCCATGGCAAGACCGGTGGCCAGCGTCCATGGGTCGGTGCCGCCGGGCAGGGTCGCGATGAGCGCACCGGCATAGCCGTTGTTATCAATGGCACCCGCCAGCTGCTGCATGTAGGCGAAATCGGTGACGCGTGCGCCCCCCGGACTCCAGGGATGCGTGCCATCCTGCGCAGCGAAGTACCAATGAACTTCCATCCGCCCTCCTTCACCAATGCATCGAATACCGCCAATGTAATGGAACTTCGCGCAAAAGGACAACCTGTCCGAGGCGCAGGCCTCTGCACCGGACGGGGGTTGAACATCGCCGATATACTCGTTGCAACGATTCCCTCAACAAACGGAGAACGCTCATGGCACGCCTTCAGGAACTGACGCCCGATGACTTTGACGAGGCCACCCGCAAACTTGGCGAGAAGATTGCGGTGAATCGCGGCGGCTCGATTCAGGGCCCCTGGGCTCACATGCTGCGCAGCCCGGAACTTGCGGCGCGCGCGGCAAGCTACTCCGATCACCTTCGCGACGACCTTGCCATTCCAAGAAAACTTTCGCTGCTGGGCATCATCATGACCGCGCGGCACTGGAATGCAGGTTATGTATGGAACGCGCAATCTCCCCAAGCAAAGGCCGCGGGCATATCAGATGCCGTTATCGAATCCATTCGCACCAAGAAGAAACCGGCATTCACCGACGCTGCGGAAGAGGCGGTGTACAACCTGTTTAGCGAACTCTATGGAAAGCAGGGCATGAGCGACGCCATCTATGCGGCTGCAGAGAAGGCGCTGGGCGCCACCGGAGTGATCGAGATTCTGAATGCTGCCGGGTTTTACTCGACCATCGCCAGCATAGTGGTGACGACAGGTGTCTCACCGCGACCGCGGCAATCCGACCCGTTCGCATAACCCATTGATTTTTATTGTATTTTTACTGCATATAGATCGGCCGTAACACCCGGCCGGCCTATTTGCGGGTGGGCTTTTTCTTCGGCTTGCCAACCTGCTGGATGACATCGCGAAAATCATCGAGCCGCTGGAAATCCTCGTAGACCGAGGCAAAGCGGATGTAGGCGACATCATCCATGCGCTTCAATTCGCGCATCACCAGCTCACCGATGACGCGACTCGCAACCTCGCGCTCGCCAAGTCCGATGACACGCTGTTCGGTGCGCATGATGGCGGCCTCGACATATTCGGTCGGAACCGGGCGCTTGTGCAGCGCGCGAAGGAAGCCGGTGCGGATTTTTTCGCGGTCGTAAGGGACGCGGTGGCCGTTTGATTTCACCACCATCGGCATGTGAAGCTCGACCCGCTCGTAGGTGGTGAAGCGCTTTCCGCACTCCTCGCACTCGCGGCGGCGGCGCACACTGTCTCCGTCTTCAGAGATCCGGGAATCAATGACGGCCGTGTCGTCGGTTTTACAGTAAGGACATTTCACCGGCGCCTCTCACCTTTCGGCGAATTTCCCCGAAGGACTCGTTCTGGTCACGCCGGGACCTTCGCGGTTGCCGGTGACGGTTCATAGACAGGATGGGCCTTGCAAAGGGCCTCGACCTGCCTGCGCACATTCGCTGTCGCGGCATCGTCGGCCGGTGCATCAAGCACGTCCGCAATCAGGTTCGCCACCTTCTCGGCCTCGGCCAGTCCGAAGCCGCGCGTGGTCATCGCGGGCGAACCGATGCGCACGCCACTGGTGACAAAAGGCTTCTGCGGGTCGTTGGGGATGGCATTCTTGTTGACGGTGATGTGCGCGCGGCCGAGGGCCGTTTCCGCATCCTTGCCGGTGATCTTCTTTGCCTGAAGATCGACCAGAAACATGTGGCTCTCCGTGCGTCCCGACACAATGCGAAGCCCGCGCTTGGTCAGCGTCTGCGCCATCTGCGACGCATTGGCGATCACCTGCTTCTGGTAGGACTTGAACGAAGGCTGTGCGGCCTCGTGAAATGCCACCGCCTTCGCGGCAATCACGTGCATGAGCGGCCCGCCCTGTATGCCGGGGAAGATGGCCGAGTTGATCGGCTTTTCCAGTTCCGGATTCATCAGGATGAAGCCGCCGCGCGGTCCGCGCAGGGTCTTGTGGGTGGTGCTGGTCACCACATCGGCGATGCCGACCGGACTCGGATATTCGCCCGCCGCAATCAACCCCGCGTAGTGGGCCATGTCCACCATGAAGTACGCACCGGTCTCCTTCGCGATCCGCGCGAAGCGTTCGAAATCGATGCGCAGCGCATAGGCAGATGCACCGGCAAGAATCAGTTTGGGCTTGTGTTCCCGCGCGAGCTTTTCCAGCGCGTCGTAATCGATGGCTTCACTGGCATTCAATCCGTAACTGACCACGTTGAACCACTTGCCGCTCATGTTCACAGGCGAGCCGTGCGTGAGGTGCCCGCCATGCGCGAGGGACATGCCAAGGATGGTGTCGCCGGGCTTGAGCAGCGCGAAGAACACCGCCTGATTGGCCTGCGATCCCGAATTCGGCTGCACATTGGCCGCCGGCGCTCCAAACAGTTTCTTCACCCGTTCGATGGCCAGGGTTTCGGCGATATCCACGTATTCGCAGCCGCCGTAGTAGCGCTTGCCCGGGTAACCCTCGGCGTACTTGTTGGTGAGTTGCGAACCCTGTGCCTCGAGCACCGCGGTACTCACATAATTTTCCGAGGCAATGAGCTCGATGTGGTCTTCCTGTCTGCGGTTCTCGGAACAGATGGCAGCAAACAGTTCGGGGTCGGTTTTAGCGAGGTCTTGGGATCTTGAGAACATGGCCGATGCGAATGGAAATTTCTTCTGTAAAACAGCATCTTACCATGCCACAGGGGCCACCCTCGACGGCAGGCGGGACGGGGGCGCTCTCCATCCAGATCACCGGAAGTTTCGGGAAGCGCTCGCAAAGGCCATCGATCACCCAGTTGCAGATGTTGACGATATTGCAGAAGGTGAATACCAGCGCATGCACCACCAGGAACTTGTTGGCAGTCTCGTCGTTGCGGTCACCTCAAACCTGCATTCCAGACACGCCGTCCGGCGACCGGACATCTCCAGGCCGCCGTGGGTACCGGCCCATACCGCGCCTTTGCAGCCTATTTCTGCTGGTAGTATCTCGGCTTCGAATTCATGTACGCACCGGAAGCCTCACGGGATTGCATCGTGACACTCTTTGTTGACACCGGCACGGCACCACCTGCAACCGGCCCCTACCGCTCATCCATTGCCCAACGCCTGCGCAGGCTGGTGCTCATCGGCGCCACCGCCGTGATTCTGGTGGGACTCCTCCTCGTCATCGCCTACGCATACACCCTGCGGACGGTGGAAATCGAAAACCTGCAAAGGGAAATGGAACACACCGCGCGCGGCACGGGCGAATACCTGCGAAATACCGTCGAAGCGATTGACCTGCGCATGAGCGAGGGGGTGCGCCGTTTCGGACAGTGGCAGGCCGGCGCCAGGCGGGATTCCGTGACAGGCCACGAGTTGCTGCGGGGCATCGTCGAGAATTCCAGGCATCTGAATGGCATCGGCTGGATGGATGCCAACGGTTACCTGATCGCGTCCTCAATCGGGCCGCAACGTCGCGCCATCAATGTCTATGACGAGTCGCATTTTCAGGCCCAGCTTGCGGGCGACGCCGGGCTGTACATGAGTCCGCCGATCATTTCAAGGCAGGACGGCCGGAGGATTTTCACCCTGTCGAGGCGCCTGACCGCGCCGGACGGAACGTTTGCCGGGGTGGTCACCGGATTTTCCGACCTCAAGGGGCTTGCCGATGGCATGAACGCGGTTCGCGCAAATCCCGATATCGGTCTGAAGCTCGTCAAAAGGAATGCCCCCGGGGAACCGCTCATCGCCATTGCCCCCACCGGCTCCGGTGGCGAACTGATACGCGAGGTCATTGACATACCGGGTTCGCTTAACTGGTCCCTGGAGATAAGCGCCGATGTGCAAACCGCGCTGACTGGCTGGCACAGGCAGGTTGCGCTGCTTGCCGGACTGCTCACCCTTCTCGCGTTGACTGCCGCGACAGGCGCGGTCACGTTGCTGCGCCTGCTGTCCCGGTGGGAAACCGCCGATGCGGCGCTGCAGCTGAGCAGTTTTCAGCTACGCGAGGCGCAGCGCCTTGCGCAAATGGGCAGCTGGGAACTGGACATCGCCAGCGGCAGGCTGGTCTGTTCCGACGAGATTTACCGGATTCATGAAATGGATCCGGGCAGAATTGTCGTCAGCCACGACGAACTCCTGAATCCGGTGATTGCGGACGATCGCACCAGGGTCGAGGAAGCCTACAAGGGACTGCAGCACACCGGAAATTCCTATGACATGCGATTTCGCCTGCGCATGGCCGATGGCAGGATCAAGTGGGTCCACGAACGATGCGAAGGCCCGTTAGACACTCCTGGCAAATCCCGGAGAATGGTCGGAACCCTGCAGGATGTCACACGGGAGGTGGAGGCAGCCAACGAAGTAAGGCAGGCGCGCGAACTGCTGCAGCGCATTGTCGATGGTTCCCCCGACTGGATATTTGCCAAGGACATGCAGCACCGGTTCGTGATGGTGAACGAGGCGTTTGCGACCTCCATGGGACTTGCCCCCCAGCGGCTGCTTGGACGGATGGATTCCGAAATCTTGTTGGCAGACTCACGCGACGGCAATGCGAAGCCGGACCTCGATGTCGTTCACGAAGAGGACAGAATTGCGCTGTCCGGCGGCGAGTTCCGCAATTCAAATGACAGGGTGGTATTCGCCGATGGCACGGTGCACATCCTGGACACACTCAAGGGACCGCTGAGGAACCGGGACGGCGACGTGAGCGGGCTCTTTTGCATTTCAAGGGATGTCACCGAGCGCAGGCGCTTCATGGAGGATCTGCAGCGGCTCAACGATTCCCTGGAAGTAAAGGTGGCGCAACGCACGCAGGACCTTGTCCGCGCAAAGGAGCTGGCGGAATCGGCGAATCAGGCAAAAACGGATTTTCTGTCGTGCATGAGCCACGAACTGAGGACACCGCTGAACGGAATACTTGGATTTTCCGAATACCTGAACCTGAACCTGAAAGATCCCGGCCAGCGAGAAGACGCCCGGATGATCCACAACGCGGGCACGCACCTGTTGCAGCTTGTGAACGATCTGCTCGACATGTCGAAAATCGAGGCGCGCCGAATGGAACTTTCGCTCACCTGGGCTCCACTGGAACCGCTGGTCCGGGAGTTGAAATTACTCCATCAGGCCGCGGCGACACAAAAAGGGATATTGGTTAGCCTGGAATTCTCAGGGCATCTGCCCCGGTCGATCTACACCGATGCAACACGGTTTAGACAGATCCTGAACAATCTCCTGCACAATGCGGTGAAATTCACCGCAAAAGGTGAGGTGCGTCTGTCCGTCCGTCCGGCTGTTGGCGGGCTGACTTTCGAGGTGCGCGACACAGGTGTGGGGATCGCGCCGGAAGACATCCCGAGACTGTTCGAGCGATTCCTGCAACTGGACCGTTTCAACACACGTCGGCAGGGCGGCGCCGGTCTGGGCCTCGCGCTGGCCAGGGAACTCGCCGTGCTCCTTGGCGGGAACATCACGGTCGAGTCGACCCCGGGCGTCGGAAGTACATTTACCATCTGGCATCCCTTGGGCTAGTCCAGGCACGACGGCCACCCGACGAATCTCACCCCCCCAGTAATTTCAGGTCAAGGTTGCCGCCGGAGAGAATCACGCCAATGCGTTTTCCGGCGAGGTCCCGACCCTTCTCAAACAGGCCCGCGGCACCCAGCACACCCGTGGGTTCAACCACGATTTTCATTCGCTCCATCAGGTAACGCATCGTGCCAAGCAGCGTCTCATCGCTGACGGTTGCCATGTCATGCACCAGTGCCATGACCATCGGGAACGTCAGCGATCCCAGCGATGCCGTGCGCGCCCCATCGGCAATCGTGTCCGGGCTGTTGCAGGTTTGCAGGGTGCCGGATCGGAAGGAGCGCGTGGCGTCATCGCCCGCTTCGGGCTCCACGCCGATCACCCTGCAACCCGGGGCCAGCGTGGTCGCAGCGAGCGCGCTGCCCGAAATAAGTCCGCCGCCCCCGCAGGGAACAAACAGGTAATCCAGGGGGCCGGTGTCTTCGATCAGTTCCTTTGCCGCCGTGCCCTGCCCCGCGATGATGTCCGGATGATCAAAAGGCGGAATGAGCTTGAGCCCCCTTTTGCCTGCTATCGACCTGGCTATTTCCTCCCGGTTTTCGGTTCCGGGATCGTACAGCACGACTTCGGCGCCATAGCCGCGCGTGGCATCCACCTTTACCGCCGGCGCATCCCGGGGCATGACGATGACGGCCGAGACACCCAGTTCCCGCCCGGCGAGTGCGACGGCCTGGGCGTGGTTTCCCGAGGAAAAGGCGATGACGCCGCGGGCGCGTTCTTGCGTCGTCAGCTTTGCGAGCGCGTTGAAAGCGCCGCGAAACTTGAACGCACCCATGCGCTGAAGGTTTTCGCATTTGAAAAAAACCCGCGCGCCGGTGCGGCTGTCGACCGAGGCAGAGGTAAGGACCGGCGTGCGATGCGCCTGCCCGGCAATGCGCAGCGCAGCATCTTCAATGTCCTGATAGCGAACGGGAAGATCGCCCCCGCTCATGCTTGATCCAGGCAAATTTTCGCCGGCCTATTCATCGTCAAGGCTGCCTTCATCAAGGTGGGAGACATCGCCCCAGACTTCCAGCACCCAACGCTCCGAATCAAACTTGAATCGGTTCACGCTGGCGTTCCTCGTGGTGTAGACGCGGGGCGCATCCAGCGGCAGTTCCAGTGCCACACGGTAGAGCGACCCGATCACGCCGCCATGAGTTACGACAACGGGGTGCCCCCCCGGATGGCGGCGCGCGATGTCCGAAAATGCTGCGACGATCCGGTCGCGAAACTGGATTGCGCTTTCGCCTCCCTCGATGGCGAAATTCGGATCGCGCGCGCGGTATTTTTCGAACTCTTCCGGAAAGACCTTTTCCACTTCGGCGAAGGTGTGCCCTTCAAAAATGCCGTAGTTCCGCTCGCGAACGCCGGCGTCACGATTGATGGCAAGTCCGGTTGCGGCGCCAATGGGCTCGGAGGTCTGCAAAGTGCGGCCTGAATCGCTTGAATAAAGCGCATCCACCCCTTCTGCCGCAAGTCGCTCGGCGACCGCGCGCGCCTGTGCGTGCCCCGTATCAGACAGCGGACTGTTCGCGTGATAGCCCTGGATGCGACCTTCGCGATTCCACATCGTCTCCCCGTGGCGGACCAGAATGATGCGGGTTTCACTCATTGCCTTCCCCCAGCCATCCGCGCCGCAATGCGGCCCCTCGTGACCCGACGACGCGAAGCTCGCAGGTATCCGCCGGAGCGGCCAGCAGGCGCACATTGAATTCATGCATTTCGTCGCGTCGGAATGCGCGCAGTTTCATGTCCTGACCGGGACGCCGGGCGGCAAGCACGGCATCCATGCCACCCGCTCCAGGCCTCAGGCCATCTATGGCGACAACCGAATCGCCGGAGGCAAGACCGGCCTGCTGGGCCGCCCCCCCCTCCAGCACATGCGTGACAACGATTTCTTTGCCATCGACGCGGCTTCGAATGCCCAAGGACGCGCGCGTCTGCCGGACGACCTTTTCCGTCGTCGCAAGGCCGCCCTTGTCATTCGCCCCCCTCGCGGGACGCAACTGCATTTCAATGCCCTGCGTTGCCAACAGACGCAGGAGCGGTAATTCAGCGGTGCCACGGACGGTCTGGTCAAAAAATGCGCCAAGCTTCAGGCCGCTCGCCTCCTCCGCGAGGGCTTCCACCTCATCCTCCCCCACGCCTTCGCCACTCAGCCCGCGCCGCCTCCACATGAGTTGCATCAGGTCATCCAGTGATTTTTTTCCTCGCGTGCGCTCGCGAATGTGCAGGTCCAGGCACAACGCAACCAGGCTGCCCTTGACGTAGTAACTCACCACCGCATTGGGCGAATTCTCGTCCTGCCGGTAGTACTTGATCCAGGCATCGAAAGACGACTCGGCCACGGTCTGGCGATGGCGGCCGGGTGTGCGCAGATGGCTTGTAATAGTCCGCCCAAGTAGTTCCAGGTAACTGTCCCGATCGATCAGTCCGGCGCGAAGCAGCATCAGATCGTCGTAGTACGAGGTGAATCCCTCGAACACCCACAGGAGCGAGGTGTAGTTTTCGCGATCCAGGTCGTAGGGGGCAAAGGCAGCCGGCTTCAGACGCTTCACATTCCAGGTATGAAAATACTCGTGACTGCACAGCCCGAGAAAGCCGCGATAGCTATCGGTGATCTTTGCAACGCCCCGCCTTGGCAGGTCTGCGCGCGAACACATGAGGGCGGTCGATGCGCGGTGCTCGAGCCCGCCGTACCCCTCGCCCACGGCCGTCGTAAGAAATACATACCGGCTCATGGGGGCCGCATCGCGGCCGGTGGCGTGTGACGCGTCGCCGTTCCAGAATCGAATCTGCGTCTCGCAAATCCTTTTCAGGTCGCGAGCAAGGCGCGCCGTATCCGCCTCCTGCACGCCGGTGATCGCCATTTCATGCGGTACGCCGCAGGCGCGAAACCGCAGGCTCGCGAAGGTCCCCATTTCAACCGGATGGTCGACCAGTTCGTCATAGTCGCGCGCAGTGTATCCGCCAAATCCTCCGTCGGCCGCTCCCGCCCGCGGCAGGCTGGTTGCCACCTTCCAGGCGCGGTAGCGCGCCCCCGACGGAGGATCAATCTGCACGGAACAGGCTCCATCCTCCTGCCCCAGTACCCGCAGAAACACACTGGTGCCGTTGAAAAAACCGTGGGTGGCATCCAGATGCGCGCCGCGCACCGAAAGATCCCATGCGTAGACCTCGTAGTGGACAACCAGCGGACCGTTCGCGGGCGACGCCCGCCAGGTGTGCTTGTCCAGCTTCGCAAGGCGAAGCGCCCGGCCGCCGGACTCCGCGCGAATCGACACGATGTACCTTGCGAATTCGCGAATCATGTAGCTGCCGGGAATCCACGCAGGCAGCGCAAGGCGCTGGCCTTCGACATCAGGTTCGGCGATTACACAGCTCACTGAAAAAAGATGCGCTTCCGGACGCGAGGGGACGATGCGGTACCGGATTGCGGCCTGAGAGGCCGGGATGCCTGGCGTTTTTGTTTTCATTATTCTGGATGAACCCT
>CAIUKQ010000334.1 GCA_903899705.1 uncultured beta proteobacterium | reverse complement strand
TTCATGCTGGGCAAAAGCGGCTGGAGGCTTTCACCGGCATTCGATGTGAATCCGAGCATCGACAAGTCAACCCATGTACTCAATATCGATGATGTTGATAATCGCCCATCTCTGAACACGGTGTTGGGAACGGCTGCTTTTTATCGTTTGACGTCTGAACGGGCCAAGGAAGTCATCGACGACGTCGTCAATGTGGTGGGTGATTGGAAAGCTGTCGCCCGGCGAGCACAGATTGCCGCTGCCGATATCGAACTATCGGCAAGTGCCTTTTCTGCTCTGGAGCATTAGCGCCTTGGCAAACCCCAGTACATCCGTTTATCCATGAGTGCCTAGCAAAAGCCACAAGCACCACGCGGCGCGCGCGCTCGATCAACAAGCATCGCCTGGCGAACCCCGGGCATGGCCTCTATCTGATCCGGCGTCCGGCTCCGAGGTGCGCCGTCTTTCCGTCCCCACCTTGCGCCAGATCAATGAGCGCAAGTGGTTCGGCCCTACTCTGGGCGACGTTGGCGTGGGCGCATCGTGTATGCGCCATGTCTCTCTGTCGGTACCTGCCGGGAGCGGTCTCCTCGCGAGGCCCGTCTTTGCTTGTCAACCGAAGGAACACATGAAGAACATCCGCTCGATCGCCGGTCTGGTTGCCACCATGGCATGGGTCAGTTCAGTTCCCGCGTTTGCCGCCGACGCTGCGGCCGACGTGGCGCAGGTCGCAACGCAGGCAGCCTCCATCCCGGCTCTGCGGCAGTCGGCGGCGGCGGCGGCTGGATACAAGGCCACCGACCTTGAAATCAAGTCGACGGCGCATCAGATCACAATCACCGTTGTCAACAGCAAGCTCAATGCCGGCCTGCCGGCTGGTCGCAGCAACGAGGCTTCGAAAATCATACAGGCCCTCGAGAAGTCGATTGCCGGAAAGCTCGAGTTCGGGCAGGTCATGATGATGCATTTGGATTACGTGAGTCGGCAGGGGGGCAAGTTGAAGATCATTCAGGGATTTGACTTCAACAAGTCCCCCTCCGGCCCCTTCGTGCCGCACGCGACCTGAGACCCTGTATCGGGGGGCGGATCGACCTCGAATCGCAAACCTTCGGGTGGCAATGGCGGCCCTGACGAATCGCAGGGAAAGTGTTGACGGCGATGCAGATCGCGGTGGGCAAATTGAGTGACTATTCTAAAGGTCTGAGCGCGTCGGAGGCCCGCAGCAGGCTGGCGCGCGATGGCGCCAACGAGTTGCCGGTGTCCGGGCAACGCGGCGCGCTGCGGCTCATTCGCGATGTTCTCAGCGAGCCGATGTTCCTGCTGCTGTTGGCCTGCGGCATCATCTACATGGTGCTGGGCGATCGGCACGAGGCGCTGATGTTGCTCGGCTTCGTGTTCGTGGTGATGGGCATCACCTTCGTCCAGCAGCGTCGCACCGAACAGTCGCTGAACGCCCTGCGCGACCTCTCGAGCCCGCAGGCGCTGGTCATGCGCGATGGCCAGCCGGTGAAGCTGCCTGGGCGCGAATTGGTTTGCGGCGACATCGTGCTGCTGGCCGAGGGCGACCGGGTGCCGGCCGACATGACGCTGGTCGAAGCCTCCAACCTGAGTGTGGACGAATCCATGCTCACCGGCGAGTCGGTGCCGGTGAGCAAGTTGATCCCGGCAGCGTCCGACGGTGCGCTTGCCGAGTCCCCGGCCGGTGAAGAGTCCCGGGTCTTCTCCGGAACGCTTGTGACGCAGGGCACCGCGCACGGGCTGGTGATCGCCACCGGCGAGCGCAGCACGCTGGGGCGCATCGGCAAGTCACTTGCGGGGCTGGGCGGGGAGAGCACGCCGATCCAACAGGAGACCGCCCGCATCGTCAGGCGTGTGGCCATCGTCGGCCTGGTCCTGGCGGCCGCGCTGGCGGTGGCGTACACGATGTCGACGGGTGATTGGCTTCGCGGTCTGCTGGCCGGGCTCACTCTGGCCATGGCCATACTGCCCGAGGAACTGCCGGTGGTGCTGACTCTGTTCCTGGGCCTGGGGGCGTGGCGACTGGCACGCGAGAAGGTGCTGGCCCGAAGCATTCCGGCGGTTGAATTGCTGGGGGCGACCACCGTGCTGTGCGTGGACAAGACCGGGACACTCACCGCCAATCGCATGGCGGTACGACGCCTTTGGTCGCAGACTTCCAGCTACGACAGTGTGCCGGACGCCGGCCGGCCCTTGCAGGACGAACTTCACGACGTGCTGGAGTTCGGCGTCCTGGCTAGCCATCGGCGTGCTTTCGATCCGATGGAGACCGCCATCGGATCGTTCGGCCAACGCCTGCTCGCCGACACCGAGCATCTGCACGGCGACTGGACTCTGGTCGAGGACTACCCGCTGTCGCGTGACATGCTGGCGATGTCGCGGGTCTGGCAATCGCCAGACCGCCGGGAGCGGATGATCGCTGCGAAGGGCGCACCCGAGGCGATCGTCGACCTTTGCCATCTGGACGCGGAGCACCATGCCGCCGTGACGCGGCAGGTGGGTATCTTGGCCGCCGATGGCCTGCGGGTGCTCGGTGTGGCGCGCGCGACTTTCGAAGCGACCGAACTCCCCGGCAATCAACATGCATTCGAATTCGAGTTCCTGGGGCTGATCGCGCTCGAGGACCCGCTGCGCGCGGACGTGCCGCAGGCCATCGCCGAGTGCCGGGCCGCCGGTATCCGGGTGGTGATGATCACGGGCGACCATCCGGCGACGGCGCATTCGATCGCCCGCCAGGCAGGCCTGAGCACCGGCGCCGAGGTCATCACGGGGGCCGAGCTGTCGGCCCTGAGTGATCAGGAACTGGCACTGCGGCTCGATGAGACGCATGTCTTCTGCCGTGTGCAACCCGAGCAGAAGCTGCGCCTCGTACAGGCGTTTCGGGCACGCGGTGATGTCGTGGCAATGACCGGCGACGGGGTCAACGATGCGCCTGCGCTGAAGGCGGCCCACATCGGCGTGGCCATGGGCGCGCGCGGCACCGACGTGGCGCGCGAAGCGGCAGCATTGGTCCTGCTGAACGACGACTTCGCGTCTCTGGTCAGCGCGGTTCGCTACGGACGCCGGGTCTTCGCCAACCTGCGCAAAGCCATTGCCTTCGTCGTGGCGGTGCATGTGCCAATCGTAGGGTTGTCGATCCTTCCGGTCTTGCTGGGCTGGCCGATGCTGCTGATGCCGGTGCACATCCTGTTCCTGCAACTCATCATCGACCCGGCCTGTTCCGTGGTCTTTGAGGCCGAGCCGCTGGAACCCGGGGCGATGAGGGCCCCGCCGCGCCGCCCGGATGCGCGTCTGTTCGACGCCAGCGTATTGGTGCGCGGGTTGTGGCAGGGCACGGGTCTGCTGGTCGTTCTGCTGGTGGTCCACGGTCTGACACGATCGCATGCGAACTCGGACGAGGTGGCTCGCGCCGTGACCTTCAGTGTCCTGGTGGTGTCGAACCTGGGGCTCATCTTCGCCAACCGGTTCTGGAACCAGGTGGCCCTGCCTGGCCGCGGGCCGGTGAACCATGCCTTCGGATGGATTGCCATCTCGGCACTGGTTTTGCTCGCCGTGGTGCTGGGCATCCCGGCCGTGCGCCGCCTGTTCGCCTTCGAGGCGCCCACGGCGCCCCTGCTGCTGGCCGGCCTGGCCGCTGCAGGGGTCTGTCTGCTGTGGTTCGAGGCCGTCAAGTGGGGTCTGGGCCGGCGACCCGGGCGGTGAACTGGCGAAAGCGGTTTGCCCGTTGCAGCCGGTTGGCGTCACGGATTACCGCGCCCTGCTTGTGACGTTCTTCGTTATTCGGGAGGACGGCAGGTAAGCAGGGCAAAAACCACAGGTAAGCAGGGCAAAAACCCCGGGAAAGCCCCTTTCGATCTGCATGCCGCAAGGGTGATCTGACGGTAAAAATGCCACTCGCGGAACGAACATCTACATGGGACAATGGCGATATATGCCGTAAATGACCCAAATACCGGTAATGACGCAAATGTAGATAAAACGGTAATACGGTTAATATATTCAATGCCCTTAATGCTCTAGTGGGAGTATGGCGCCGCGACCGCCCCAAAATAAGATGGGATCAACCGGCGGCTAAAGCACGCGTACAAGCTGCGGCAGACGCCCGACCGGAATTGCCATGGATCAGATCGAAACGAATTCCCGCTTCACGTTTCTGCGCCCCATTTTCCTGATGCGTGATGGGGTGTCGCCGCTCACCATCCAGTCGGCGAAAAGTGTTCTGGTATTTTTGTGCGTCTACGTTTTTGTGGACATGGTGGCGCGTACGTTTTCCAATGGACCGATGAGCGTGACGCCATGGAACCCCGCGATTGGCGTGGGCGTTGCGTTTCTCGTGGTTGCCGGACTCGGCTGGACACCCGTCATGTTCATGGCGCTTTTGTGTTCGGAATTCGTTGCGGTCAGTCTTGGGTTCGCCGGATATCAATCGCTGACATTGCCGCTGCTGTCGACGATCGGTTATGCAGCACTCGCCGGCATGCTGCGCATTTACCGGGCTGCCCCGGGTGAAATGCTGACACGCACCCGGGATGTGATTGTTTTTGTACTGGCAACGGCGGGCATAACCCTCCTGCTGGCAGGTTTGAGCCTGCTGGTGCATGCCGCGACGCACAGCGACTGGAGGCTGGAGGCAACGCGTTTGATGGCGCGGTACTGGATCGGAGACCTTCTGGGTGTACTGGTATTTCTGCCGCTGACGTGTTTGATCTGGAAGGGGCGGGGACGGCCGTTGCATCGCAGCGACGAATCCCTGCTGCATATCGTTGGCATCTTCATTGCGACGATGCTCGCCTTTTACGCGTTTTACGGCAAGGTGCCCGGCGAGCAGATCACTTCGCTTCACCTGATGTTCCTGCCGTTGATCTGGGCGGCCCTGCGATTTGGACAGTCCGGCGCGATGCTTCTGGTGCTGGTGATCCAGTTGGGGGTAGTGATTCTTTCGAATCTGGGATCAGAGCCGGAATCAACCGTCATTGAATTCCAGATTCGGATGCTGGCCATCGCGCTGACCGGGCTGTTTTTTGGCACGGTGGTCGATGAACGGATCGCCACGGAGATTCAGCTTCGCGAACGCCAGGGCGAGCTCGACCGCACATTGCGACTGGCTTCTTCCGCCGAGCTGGCCTCGGCAATGGCGCATGAGCTCAACCAGCCGCTTTCCGCCCTGAGCATCTACGCGCAAACCTGCGAATTGATGCTTCGCGACACATCCCTGCCTGAAATTCGCGAGACGATGGGCAAGATTGGAATCGAAGCGCGCCGTGCGGGGGAGGTGGTGCACAGGCTGCGTGATTTTTATCGCAGTGGCGGTTCCGCCCTGAAAAATACGGGTGTTGCCGCTTTGATTGATGACGCGGTGGATTCCATTGAGGCCCGCGCCATGCGGTATCAGGTTGTCATCAGGCAGGATTGCGACCCGCACCTTCCCATGGTGTCCATTGACCGGATTCAAATTCAAATGGCCTTGCACAATCTGCTGGCCAATGCCATTGACGCGATGCGGGATGCCAATTCGCCGGAGCGGCTGATCGGGATTGTGGCGCGGATGGCGAACAAATCCGAGGTATGCATTACCGTTTCCGATACGGGGCCGGGCATCAATGCGCAGGCGGTCGACTCTCTGTTTCGTCCATTCAACAGCACCAAGACCTATGGTCTGGGGCTTGGACTTTCCATGAGCCGGTCCATCGTCAATGCGCATGGCGGGGAGCTGAGGTCGATCCCCAGCCCGTCGGGCTGCATCATCGAGATGACGCTGCCGGTGTTGGCACAATGATCCGCCTGAATCCGACTTTGTCATGAGCACAGGACTTTCAAAATGAATGCCATCCTTGATTCTGCAAATCCCGCCGGAGCGGACTCGCGTGTCTATCTGGTTGAGGATGCCGCCCCGGTACGCGACGCGCTGACCCAATTTCTGATGCTCCAGGGTTTTCGGGTCAGTGCCTTCGAGAGTGCGGAAGATTTTCTTGATGTGCTCGATGAAAATTGCAACGGTTGTGCGGTGTTCGATATCCGATTGCCGGGAAAGGACGGGCTGGCATTGCAGGCTGAGCTCGTGTCGCGCGATTGTCGGCAGCCCATCATCGTCATTTCGGGTCATGGCGATGCGAAGAATTCGCGGACAGCTTTCAAGGCGGGCGCGGTTGATTTTCTGGAAAAGCCCCTGGATGCCGATCAATTTCTCATCGCAGTGACCGCGGCAATGAATGCGGATGCCAGCCGGATGAAGGCAGCGGGTGAACGACAGCAACTGGAAACACGACTCGCCCGCCTGACTGCTCGGGAAGCCGAAGTCCTCGAGCAACTTTTACTGGGGCAACATGCCAGTGAAATTGCAGAAGTCCTGGGTATCAGCCCGCGCACGGTTGAAGTGTTCAAGGCGCGCTTGATGGAGAAGCTGCAGGTGCGCCGTACCAGCGAGGTGTTGCGCCTGATGATCGCGCATCGCGCCAATGAGACTGCGAATACGCTAAAGATTTAATCGTGGTTGCGCCATGCGCGGTCTGACCGCGTTGGGCAGAGCTGCTTGCATTGCCAGAAATTGTCGATGAATAAGGCTTGTTGTATGGCCACAACACCACGAAATAAAAAGGTAAGTCATGGCCGTAGGGAAAATTACGGAATAGTGTGTATTTGTCCATAAAAACAATGAGTTATGTTGCAATCGACGATGACATAAGTAATAGCTCGTACGTTTTGTTGCTAATTCTATGTCAGTGACCAAGTCGTCAATCTCCGCCCTGTGTCTCCGCGCATGTGGGGACAACAGGCAGTGAAGCGCAGTTAAGAGGTTTCACTACAAAAAGTAAATCAACAAGGAGATTGAACTTGAACAACCAAAAAATCATGGTATTGGCGATCGCTGGCGCGTTGACCGCACCTGGCCTCGCAATGGCGCAATCGGCCAACGTCAGCATGTACGGTTTGCTGGATATTCGCTTGGACCAGACCAAATACTCGAACAACACCGCGAACACGGTCGGCAGCCTGTCCAAGCAGCACATGTCCGGTGGCCAGCCCAACTACATCGGCTTCCGCGGTTCGGAAGATCTCGGTGGCGGCCTGTCGGCTTTCTTCCAGATTGAAAGCCAGATTTTCACGGATGCCCGTCCCGACGTCTCCAGCCAGGCGCACACCAACGCCCTGTTCGGCGGCCGTCCGACGTACCTCGGTCTGCGCAGCACCAGCTGGGGTGAACTCTCCGCCGGCTACCAGGATTCGGTCTACAAGGATGTGGGTAAGGTCTGGAACGTGGGCGCGGGCCAGGCTTACGCCGGCGTCATCATGGGCAACGGCAATTCGACCGGCTCGGTGCCTTCGCCGGATTGCAAAGCTGGTTTTGCATCAGGCACCAACGTGCTGAACGCGACGGCCGCGACCACCAACTGTACCGAAGCCCCGAGCAATTCGACTTCGTTCAATCGTACGGCCAGCGATACCCTCGTGTTCCGCAGCACCAACATGAATGGTTTCCGCGCTGCCGTGATGCTGGGCATCAACGAGTTCAAAGAGCCGACCGTGACCCCGACCAACCTGGCCGCAGGTACCTCCCCGAACAATCCTTCCATGTCCGCCTATTCGGTGACCTGGTCGGGTGGTCCGTTCTCGGCGGCCGGTGGTTATGAAGTTCACCGCGGCTTCCGCTCGGACCTGACGACGGTTAATCAGGATCGTATGGCCAAGGACAGCGGTCTTCAGCTGGGTGGCAAGTGGAACTACGGCCAGGGCAACATCGGCCTGGGCTATGAGCGCTTGGCCTACGCCAACACGGGCGGTACCGTTGCCGCTGCAGCTAACGACTTCAAGCTGAACAACTGGGTTATGGGTGCTGACTACAACGTGAGCGCAGCGGGACGCGTCTACGGTGCCTACGCCAAGACCGACGGCAAGAAGAGCTGCGGTGCCTCGTTGAACACGATTGCAACGGCTACGGTGGGTTCCGCTTGCGGCACCGACACCGGTGCCAAGCAGTACTCGTTCGGTTACGACCACTCGCTGTCCAAGCGCACGACCGTGTACGCTTTCTACGCGAATATCAAAAACAACTCGGCCGGTGCGTACGCTTACCCGTCTGATTCGCGCACGACCAACGGAACCACCCTGGGTGGCGCGGCTGGTGCCGGATCGGTTGTTCTGCCTGGTGTTTCGCAGAGCTCGATGAACGTTGGCATGAAGCACTCGTTCTAAGAGAATCCTTCAGTCGAAGGAGTCATTCTTAAAGAAATATCAGTGGTCTTGAAAAGGCGCCTTCGGGCGCCTTTTTTTTGAACCGAATTTCGGGCATCCGTTTCGGAATCTCTCGTCAACGGGACGTAGGCAATGTGCGGTGTTGTCAGCGGATAGCGCACTTCGCGGTGATCCGGTCGCGGCCGCCAATGGAGCGGGAGTAGAATCCGGAACCCCATGAAAACCCCACCCCATTTGGCAATTGCAGGGCAAATCGGAAGCCAGTTTGCAATCCATCGGCTTGTCCGCATCGACGGCATCGAATGGAAATAGGGTTGTCGCAAACATCCCCCCGCGGCATGGCTCTCTGGATGGTTCTGGTGATCACGCCGGCATTGTTCTCCCTCAACATGCTGATCTCGCGCCTGGTGGCCGGCTGGCTGCCGCCGGTGCAGTTGACGTTCTGGCGCTGGTTCCTGACGGCACTGTTCGCCGCGGTATGGGTTATTCCCCGGATTCGCGAAACCCTGCCGGTGCTTCGCCGCGAATGGCGGCGGTTGCTGTTGCTCGGGTCCATCGGCATGTCCGTCTGCGGCCTGTCGGCCTATGAGGCGGGGCATACCACCAGTACGGCCAACATAGCGCTCATCTATACCTCCTCGCCCGTGATGATGGTGATCATGGAGTGGCTGCGCGGCAAGGAGCGTATTGGCACAATGCAGGGGTTCGGGGTGGCGCTGTGTCTCACCGGCGTGCTGGGGATTGTGGCGCGAGGCGATCCCCGTGTGCTGGCAGACATGAGCTTTGTCGCAGGTGATTTGTGGGCGCTCTCCGGCGCCATTGGCTGGGCCGCCTATTCCTATCTGCTGCGTTACATGCCCACCGAACTCGGGTTTTCGGTTCGCCTGCCCGCGCTTTGTTTCGGGGGCGCTGTTGCCATTGCGCCTTTCGCGCTGGTGGAGGGGCTGGGTACCGGCGCTTTTCCGTTTTCCACGGATAGCATGGCCATGCTTGCGCTCACCGTGCTGTTTGCCTCCTATGCCTCCTATATCGCCTACGCGGCGCTGCAGCGCATGACCAGTGTTTCCTTCGCAGGTCTTGCCGTCTACGTATCGCCGTTTTACGCGGCGTTGTACGGCTGGCTGTTCGTCAGCGAGTCGCTGCGGGGGTATCACCTGTTCGGCGCCGCCCTGGTGCTTGCAGGCGTCTGGTTGGCGAGCCGGCAGGGTGCGCCGGTCAAGTCGATTTCGACTTCCGCGGCGGGCGGGCAATGAGCGACGAGACCTTCATGAGGGAGGCGCTCCGGCTTGCGGCGCTCGCGGCCGAGGCGGGGGAGGTGCCGGTGGGCGCCATTGTGGTCAGGGACGGGGCCATCATTGGAAGCGGCTGGAACACGCCCATATCGGCGCACGATCCCAGCGCCCATGCCGAAATCCGCGCATTGCGTGACGCCGCTTCACGCGTCGGCAATTACCGCCTGCCGGGATGCGAACTGTATGTGACCCTGGAGCCCTGCCTGATGTGCAGCGGCGCCATCATGCATGCGCGCATCGCAAGGGTGGTGTACGGCGCGAGGGATCCCAAGACCGGCGTTTGCGGCAGCGTTTTCGATGCCTTCGCCCTTGATAAACTCAATCACCATGCCCAGGTCGAAGGCGGCGTGCTGGCCGCGCAATGCGGCAGCTGCCTGAGCGAATTTTTCGCTGCGAGACGGCGTGGCAACGAGGGTTGAGGCGATGTCCATGATCGAGATTTCCCTGCCGCAACAGACGCTGGCATTGTTGAGTGATTCCGGGGATACAGAAAAGGTGTATCCGGTGTCCACTGCCAGGAACGGCCCCGGTGAAGTCAGGAACAGTTTCTGCACGCCTCGCGGACGCCATATCGTTCGCGCGAAAATCGGCGCGGGCCAGGCTGACAACGCCGTATTCGTGAGGCGTCGCCCCACCGGCGAAATATGGAGCCGGGAGTTGCACGAGAAATTTCCCGGGCGCGACTGGATACTGACGCGCATCCTCTGGCTGTCAGGATGCGAGCCGGGCTTCAACCGCCTCGGCAATGTCGACACCATGCGCCGCTACATCTATATTCACGGCAGCCATGAACTGGCCGGGATGGGTGTCCCCGGGTCGATCGGATGCATCCGCATGCGCAATGCGGATATCATCGAATTGTTCGATGCAATCCCCGCAGGCACGCGGGTTGATATTTTGGATCGCTGAATTCGCTTCAGAACCTTTCGGAATTTCCAGACATGGCAGGCGCCCCTCCCGAATACACGGTTGCTGAATCCGAAGTGGAGTTCGTGCCCATACGCGCGCAAGGCGCGGGCGGGCAGAACGTCAACAAGGTTTCCAATGCCGTGCATCTGCGTTTTGACGTGGCTGCCTCGTCGCTTCCCCTCGAAGTGAAAGGCCGGCTTCTGGGCCTGTCTGATCAGCGCATCAGCTCGGATGGCATCATCGTCATCAAGTCGCAGCAGTACCGCAGCCTCGAGAAGAACCGAGAAGAGGCCATGGAGCGGTTGCATGAACTGGTGGCGCGCGCGGCGCACGTTCCCAAGCCACGGCGGGCGACAAAACCCAGCAAGGCTTCGAAAAAGAGACGCCTGGAAGGCAAGACCAAACGCGGGCAGATCAAGGCGTTGCGGGGGCGGGTGACGGAACACTGAACGCCCTGTGATCAACGCAATCCGGCCACACGCTAGTCCGACTGCGGCCGTACCGCGGCCGTACCGCGGGATCGGGATTGACGTCAGGATGCAGGGCGTCAGACGAATTGCAATAACTTATTGATTATTAAGTAATTATCGCCTCATTCCGGGCGGACATTCAGTCGCTCAGGAAGTGAACAGGGTGCGAATGTTCGTCGCATCAGGCGCATGCAGCACACCCTTCTCCGTGATGATCGCCGTGATCAGGCCGGCCGGGGTGACATCGAAGGCGGGATTGGCGACGCTGACGCCCTCGGGCGCCCAGCGGGTTCCGCCATAGCCGGTGACTTCGTCTGCGTGACGCTCTTCAATCGGGATCGCCGCGCCGTTGGGCAGGGTGGTGTCGAAGGTGGACAGTGGCGCTGCGACATAGAACGGAATGCCGTGGTGCCGGGCCAGTATCGCCACAGAATAGGTGCCGATCTTGTTGGCCGTGTCCCCATTGGCTGCGATGCGGTCGGCACCCACGATCACCATGTCGACGCGGCCTTTGCTCATCATGTGGCCGGCCATGTTGTCGGTCAGCAGGGTGACGGGAATGTTTTCCTGAACCATCTCCCAGGCCGTCAGACGTGCGCCCTGCAGGAATGGACGGGTCTCGTTGGCGAGCACTGAAACCGATTTGCCCAGGTCGCGCGCCGAGCGGATCACCCCGAGTGCCGTGCCGTGTCCTGCGGTGGCGAGCGCGCCGGCATTGCAGTGGGTCATGATGCGAGCGCCATCCTTCACCAGCGCGGCACCGGCGATGCCCATGGCCTGATTGGCGGCGATGTCGGCGTGATAGATGTCCAGCGCCGCGGCTTCCAGGCGTTCAGCGGCTTCTCGAGGAGAAACCGTTCGTGACTCCGCCGCGACCTTGCGCATGCGTTCGATGGCCCAGAAAAGATTGATCGCTGTGGGACGGCTTTCCGCGAGCACCTGCATCCCCGCCGCCATGGCGACGTCAAACGCGCGTCGATCGTCACTGCGATGCTCCCACGCCTCGGCGGCCACGCCAAACGCTGCGGCGCAGCCTATGGCCGGCGCACCGCGGACCACCATGTCGCGGATGGCGTTGGCTGTTTGCGCAGCGTCATCGCAACGCACCAGTTCGAATCGCAGCGGCAGCACACGCTGGTCAATGAGTTCAAGCGCATGGTCGCGCCAGAGCATGGTTTGCACTTTGCCGTGTTGCACGGTATTGACACTGGTATTCATCAGATGACCCGGTCGTCGCCGCCATCCACCGGAATCTGCGCGGCGGTGGTCTTGGCGAATAGAGGGCCGCACAATTCGGCGGCAAGCTCGGCCACATCGCGGCTGCTGATTTCCACCTTCATGATGTTGCGGGTCTTGTACTGCGCCACCGTCATGCCATAGTGCTTCGCACGCTGGGCAAGCACCTCATCGGTCCACAGTCCGGTGTCGAACACGGCATTGGGGTGCAGGGAATTGATGCGTATGCCTTCGGCGCCCCATTCAAGCGCCGCCACGCGCACCAACTGGTTGAGCGCCGCCTTGGAAGCGGAGTAGGCCGCGGCGCCCGGTCCCGGGGCGGGCACATTCTTGGATCCAATCACCGCCACCCTGCCGCCGCGGGGCGCGAGCTTCAGATAAGGATGAATGAGGCGCATCAGGGCAAGATTGGCATCGACGTTGATGGCCATCACGCGCCGCCATTCCGCGCCATCCAGCTCAGCCACCTTGCGGCTCTCGCCAAATATTCCGGCGTTGAGCACGACGATGTCCAGACCGCCAAAGCGCAGGACCGCCTGCTCGATGGCTTCAGAAAGTTTGACCTCGTTGGTCAGATCGCAGGCAATGCCGAGGTAATCCGCGCGGCCATGCAGGCCCTCAACGGAGGTATTGATGTCGAGGCCGAGCACCGCGGCTCCGCGCGCGAGCAGGCTTTCCACGGCGGCCTTGCCGATGCCCGATGCCGCGCCGGTGACGAGAGCGACTTCGCCCGCAAAGACAGGGGGCTTGCCGGATTTTTTCAGCTTGGCTTGTTCCAGATCCCAGTACTCGACCTCGAACAGATCCGCCAGGCTCAGGGGTTCGAATCCGCCCAGGGATTCGGAGGCCCGTATCACATCCATGGAATGTTCATACAGTTCGGCGACCACCTGCGCGTCCTTTGCGCTTCGCCCCAACGCGGCCATCCCGAAGGCCGGATCAATGATGACTCGCGGCGCCTGATCAAGGATGGTCTTGCGTTCGCGCGCACCGGGTTCATTGGCGGCGAAGTATTTCCGGTATTCCGACGCGTAGGTCGCAGTATCAATGCCGAACATCGGCGTGCGCTTGGTGCGGATGATGTGATCGGGCGTGATCGGGCCGCGCTGCGAGAAGCTGCGGCATCCGGAATGACTGGCGTAGGAAATACTGCGGCTATCCGTTACGGTACGCATGATCATGGGTGCGCCGGTGAGTTCCGAAACCGCGCGGCGCAGTTCGGCCTGTGCGCGTGCGGGCGGTGAGGGCAGCGGCGGCTTGCCGGAATCTGCGTTGGCGCCATGCTTTTGCAGATAGTCTTCGGCCATCGACACCAAATCGATCATGCGCTCGTACGATTCCTTCGC